>NZ_JBNUPE010000019.1:0-24823 GCF_050409585.1 Facklamia sp. P9177 | reverse complement strand
AAGAACTTTTTAGTTTCTTACTATCGGTGTTGCATTTGATTGGACAATTCGTCAACAAAAAAAGACCTGTCATTTCTCATCTATAAGAAATGACTAGGTCTATTACCTAAAAACGATTAATCTACCATCTCTGCTTCTAAGTATTTATGAATTAAGTCATATGTGGCAATTACTGAGGTGATGTGTGTTCTTTCAAAGGCATGACTAGCATCAATTCCAGCACCAAACAATCCGTGACGTACATCTGCTCCGGCACGCATAGCTGCAGAAGCATCTGAACCATAGTATGGATAGATATCTACTTTATAAGGAATCTTATTTTCATCACATAATCCAACTAATTGATTACGTAAGCCAACATGATAAGGGCCAGAAGCATCTTTAGCACAGATAGACACTGTATACTCATCTGAAGTTTGATCATCTCCTAATGCTCCCATATCGACAGCAATATATTCTTCAACTTCTGGAGCAATGTTAGAGTTTCCACCGTAGCCAATTTCTTCGTTATTAGAAATATAGAAATGAGTAGTATGTGCTAATTTAAGTTCTCCAGCTTTAATTGCTTCAATAGCTTCTAATAAAAGGGAAACACTCACTTTATCATCTAAGTGGCGTGATTTTAAATAACCGGAGTCAGTAATTTCTGCACGTGGATGGAAAGAAATAAAATCTCCTACTTCGATACCTAATTCTGCTACATCTTCTGGGTTAAAAACAGGGTGGTCTAAACGAACTTCCATATTGTCTTGATTACGTTCTAATGACCCTGCGTTACGGTAAACGTGAACAGAAGTCTGATGCATTAAAATCGTTCCATCAAAAGTTCTACCTGTTTTTGCAGAATGGATTTTGCAATATACTCCTTCTAGCGAATTGTAAACAAACCCACCGATTAGATCTAATTTCAAACGACCATCAGCTTTTACCGCACGAACCATCGCTCCTAAAGTATCCACGTGAGCTGTCATAAAACGCTGACGTTCTTTATTTTTTCCTTCTAAAGTTACTAGTAAACCTCCTTTTGGTGTCTTAGTATACTCCACTTTATCCTGGTCAAATTTTTTCATTAAATGCGACACAATTTCACCAGTATAACCAGTTGGTGAAGGAATCTCGGTTAATTCTTTCACACGTTCTAAACGTGCACGATCTGATTCTGATAATTGATAGTTCAATTCTACCATTCTGTTCTCTCCTTTATATTGATCCATCTTAAAAGATAAATCATTGTAATCACTTGATTCTACTATACAACAATTAGCCTTAAATTCAAAAGCAAATTATGAAAAAATAACAATCCTTTAGATTTTTATACTTGGACCAGAGTTTGAAAATTGAAATTCTAAAACAAGTGGGTGTCTATAGCTAGAGGCTTTTCTTATCATTAAGGTAAATAGGTTAAAAAAACTCGGGCAATTGTAAAATAAATGAAGACTGAAGTTAAGTCACTTAAAGTTGAGATAAATGGACCACTAGCCACAGCGGGGTCAAAGCCTATCTTCATCATGAGTTTAGGAATCAAAGCACCGGCAATATTAGCCACCACGATTGCACAAGCCATAGCAATCCCTATGATCATACCCAAAAAGAGGTTTCCTTTCCAAAAGCCTGCCACTAGGGCTATGGTTAACCCAACTACCAATCCTGTGACTACTCCTGTTAGTAATTCAAAACTAAAAGAATCAAAAAAATTATCATCTTCTGATTTATTAGTAAGCTTGCGAACAGCAACCGCTAAAGATTGAGTTCCAGCGTTACCTGCTGTACCGGTTATTAATGTAACAAAGCTAGATAAAACAGGCACTGAGGATATCAAACCTTCAAACTGAGAAATTAGAGTGGCTGTCCCCATCCCCATAAATAGCAGTGTAACTAACCAAGGCAAGCGACTTTTAGAAGCCTTAAATGGAGTAGTATGAATTTCATTAACATCAACCGCAGCCAAACCTGAGTAGTCACTGTCTGCTTCTTCTTGAATAACGTCTAAAACATCATCTACCGTTATAATACCAAGTAATTCACGATCAAAGCCTACAACTGGTAGGGCCAATAAGTCGTAATCTTGTACCATTTTTGCTACCTCTACTTGATCATCATTTACTTCAACTGTTATTAAACGAGGATTAAGGATTTCTGAGATTAAGGTTTGATCATCATGAACAATGAGATCTCTTAAAGATAAAACACCCTTTAGTCGTCTATCTTCATCAATCACATACACATAATAGATAGTTTCTGCTTGAGCGGCTGCCGTTTTTAAGTGTTCATAGGCTTGTTTAACTGTATATTCTTCCTTGACAGTTACAAACTCAGTCGTCATGATGGATCCTGCTGTTTCGTCAATATAGTTTATCAAACGAGATATTTCACGGGCAGACCTATTAGGCATTAAATGCATGTACGTATTTACTTTTTCTTTATTATCAATATTATTTAAAATATCCACCGCATTATCCGCGTACATTTCACCTAAAACAATAGCTGCATAGGCATTTTCCATCTCTAGGAAATACTCTTCACTCAAGTGAAGAATATCTGATTCAAAGGCATCAAAGACATCAGCGAGTTCACTGGGAGCAAGATATTGATAGACTGTTTTTCGCTCAGAACTGACAAACTCAGTAAAAATTTTGGCTTGATCATAATTATGTAACGCTAAAAACTCAGTACGAAAGCGTGTCATACGGTTGTTTTGCAGCATAGCTTTGAAACTAGCGACGCTTTCTTCAAAACTTCTTTCAAATACTTCCATTGCTATTCCTCTCTTAGTTAACTTGCTGGGCTTGAATCCAATCTTGCATATCTTCTGGTAGATTCATCTCAAAATGTAAGGGCTGTTGAGTCATGGGGTGGTTAAACTCCAATTGGCCACAGTGAAGCGCTTGACGTCTGATCGTTTCGGTCAAAGGACCTCCATATAAATCATCGCCAATTAAAGGACCTCCCATATGCATTAAGTGTACCCGAATTTGATGTGTTCGTCCTGTATGAAGCCTTATTCTTAAGTGCGCTCCATTAGGATAAGTTTGCTGACACCAATATTCGGTCTTGGCATATTTTCCACTTTCATGAACACGCCGGGTTATAATTGAAGACTCCGTACGTGCAATAGGTGCTTCAATTATACCATGGTCTGACCATTGACTGCGACTGCTTAGAGCATGGTAATATTTAACCACTTGACCTGCTCTTACTTGACGATCCATCAATGCATGAGCTAATCGATGCTTAGCAATTAACATTAAGCCTGATGTATCACGATCTAACCTTGTTACTATATGGATTACTTGATCCGAGTAGCCTTGCTTTTGGTAGTAACCTCTCACTCGATTAGCAATTGAACTCGAAGGATTTGCTAAAGAAGGAATTGAAACTACTCCCACTTGTTTATTTAAAATAAGTAGATCATCATCTTCATAGACGATTTCAATTGGGTCATCTGAAGGTGGAACTGTTTCATGCCCTCGCTCGATGGGAGCTAATAAATGAAGACAGTCTCCTTTACGGATTTTAAAACGAACAGGTACTTTTAAATGGTTCAATAACAGTTGACCTTCAAGCTTAACCTTTCTTAAAAAGGCCTTTGGTAACTGTTGTTGTCTTAAAAATTCTTTAATCGTTATTTCTTCCGATTGATCATAAAACCACTTCAACTCCATTATAAACCTCACCTTTTATTGATTAAACTTATTTTCTCACTTGATTAGCGATAAAAGAGGATTCTACACGATTCCAATAATGCATATGCTTAAAGCTAGCGAAATGAATTCTCTCCTTAGCCAATTGCAAGCGCACCGTATCAATTGTCTGGTCCGCCCAAAATAGATGGTCAGTCGTGATATCCATCCATTCATTGGATGGATCTGGTTTTAAAGTGAGCCATTCATCAGCCGGTAAAATAATAGGCGAGGCCAAGGATCGATAAACACGATTATTAACCGAAGCCATCTCTGTCATCTGTATTGCTTCAATTCGTGGATGCATTACCGCTCCACCTAAAGATTTGTTTAACCCCGTAGACCCGGTTGGTGTCGCAATACACAATCCATCCCCACGAAATGTTTCAAAGAATTGGTCTTTTATTTCCACATCACACACCATTGTTTTACGATGCGAACGAATACTGCATTCATTGAGGGCTAGAACATGTCTCTTTTTTCCATTACCGAGAGTAATAGCTACCGATAGTAAGGGATATGAAATGGATTCAGCGTCATTTTCAACAATACTCTGTAAAACTTGATCCATCTGTTCGCCTAACCAGTCCGTATAAAACCCTAAATGTCCCGTATGAATCCCTATAAATTGAGTATGATTGATAAATGCCTGGTACTGGTGAAAGGCTGATAAAAGTGTGCCATCTCCACCAATTGATATTACATAGTCAGGAGTTTCCCCGTTAGAGAGCTCTTTTAATTGATAGTGATGGAGTTTAGTTTTAAGTCGTTGAGCATAGGCAACTGATAAAGCTTTTTTATTGTATACTAATCCAATCTTTTTCATAGTTTCTCCTTACTCTTGCTCTTAACGCGAGTCAAACAGTTTGGTTGCTTCATGAATCTCTTCACGAATCTGACTCATTTCTTCATCAAGTAGAAAGGCAGCCTCAGAAGCTCGTTGAAGTCTTTCTAATATTTCAACAGGATACTTGCCATCATACTTATAATTTAACGAATGTTCGATGGTTGCCCAAAAATTCATCGCTAAAGTTCTAATTTGTACTTCCACAATAACCGAAATGTTTCCTTCAATTCTTTCCACCGGATACTCTAAGATCATATGATAAGAACGATACCCACTCGGCTTATGATTTTTAATATAGTCCCTAATCATAATGACTTTAAAATCAGACCGTCTTAATAGTAAATCTGCTACTTCATAGATATCCTCAACAAACTGGCACATCACTCGAACCCCAGCTATGTCCTGAACACCACAAAGGAAATCTTTGGCTTTGATTTGTCTAACAGCCATTTTTTCCATAATACTTTCAGGTGATTTTACTCGTCCAGTAACGAATTCGATCGGTGCGTGTCTATCCAAATCAATATATTCTTGGCGAATACTTTTTAATTTTAGCTTCAATTCTTCAACAGCCTGACCATAAGGGGCTAAGAACAATGCCCAATTGTCGACAAAAGGTTCTTCATATACATATTTATTTTCCATGATTTCCCCCTTTCTAGCCCTCTACAAGTTTTCAAAATATTCAACCCATATCAGTCTAATTGATTAATATCATCCAGAAAATATTTTACCATAAGTCAAAGGGTTTTCGTATATAACTGTTCATTAGTTGAAATATCTATCATTTTACGGCATACTATTTATTTGTGAGGTTTTTCACTCTAGGCGTATTATTATAGATTACACTATGTTTATGATAAGCTTATACTAAGAAAAAGTAATACGAAGGAGGAATAGTGTGGAAAATTATATGATTGATTATCACTTTAATGGTCAGGCAAAGTATTTTGACTTTTATTTGTTTGTCAATCCTTTAGGGCGAAAATGCTACTATTCCGAGCAAGAGATTAATAAGGCTAGTAAATTAATTTCTTCAAAGATTGACATTAATATTCTTTGTATACATAATGAAGAGATTTTAAATGACTTTATGCAGCGTTTAGGCATTATTCAACCTAGTTTAGCAGTCCGTAATGACCTCTACTGTAAACTTTATAAAGCTGCTTTAGCCGTAAAAGCTGCACACTTTCAAGGCAAACGTAAAGGCAGATGCTTTTTAAAAGATTTACAACAAAAAATTTATCACGATCTATCTCTTTTGAACGAAAACTTAATTATGGACCTTGCTGCAAGCAATGGTTTAGATTCAGATTTGTTCTATGAGGATTTCTATTCCGATTTCACACGAGAATTATATTTTAATGACCTTAAAATTGCTAAAGCCATGGGTGTTCATTCAACCCCTAGTCTTGTGATATTTGATTCTACCCGTGAAGATGAAGGGATTTTGCTCGAGGATAATGTTACTTATGAATGCGTTATTGATCATCTAGATTTATTACATTCACAACATTTAGATCACTCTGTTAAATGTTCTACCCATTTTAATTTATTGAAATAAGAGGTCGAGAGTCTTTCGTTTCAGAGATTGACCGCTTATTTCTTTCAATAGTTTTTTGAATGACTTTTATTATAATACTTAACTATCAACAATTATTTCCCTCCTAAAATTTTCCTCTCAAGTCTCACAGAGTAGACCTTTTGGGAGGCTATTTTTCATAAAAATTCACCCTTTTATAAGAATAAAACAGACGAATCAAGCGATTCGTCTGTTTTACTTACCTTAAAAGTGATTCCATAACGTTCATTTGTTCGGTAAATTATAATCTACAAATGTCTTAAGGGTATCTATTCCTAAAATTTCTTACTTAAACCTTTTTTACCCAAAAGATAAATCATCAAACCAATAATCAAAACTGTCAGAGCTAATAATGAATAAGTAGTTTCTTCACCGGTTATAGGTAAAGTATCCTTAGTGTTTTCTTGATTTTTAGGGTTATCCGGGTTTTTCGGTTTTTCTGGTTTTTCTGGGTCTTTAGGATTTTCTGGTTCCTGAGGTTTTTCAGGATCTTTAGGGTTTTCTGAAATTTCAGTATAAATATTTTTGAAAACAGCTATTGCATCATTTTGATAGGTGACACTTAACCTTAATAAACCTGTCCCATCATCAGTTACGGTAACTACTACTTCATGCACTGAATCATCGTAGGTAATTCCTGCTTGATTGTCTGGCACTTCACGTAAGGTATACGTATACTCGCCTACCGTATCAAATGATAATTCACTAAAGACAACTTTTCCATTGCTATCATTCGTGCCTGTTGCTACGACTGCATTGTTGGTATCCACAACTTCAAAGTTAAATTGACCCGCTACTAAGTCTAATCCTTCTAATTTTTTCTCTGCGACTAATGAAAGTACACCCTTTGCTGCTGTGTAACTATTTTTAAAGACAGGGATAGCTTGATCAGGATAAACCACTTCATGAACAAGTTGTCCTGCTCCATTATCAGTTACTATAATTGTAACATCATATGTTGAATCATCATAAGTGATACCTGCTTGATCATCCTGGGTTTCACGAATAGTGTAATTATATTCTCCAACATTTTCGTAAGATATATCAGTAAATGCTACTTTCCCATCTATATCATTCGATGCTGTCGAAATAATTTCACCATCAGAATTTAGGACTTCAAAATTGAATTGACCAGCTATTAAATCAAGACCTGTTAATTCTTTTTTAGCAATTAATGAAGCTTTTCCTGGTTGAGTAATATATACATTGGTAAAGACAGGAACCTTATTGTTAGGATATTCTACAACCAATTGTAATTGACCCTTCTCGTCATCGGTTACCTTAACGATCACATCATAGGTTGTTTGATCATACGCAATACCTAGCTGGTTATCTTTCTTTTCACCAATTTTATACCTATATACTCCAATTTTATCAAAGGTTAATTCACTGAAAACAACTTTTCCATTGCTATCATTCGTACCTGTTGCAACAACTTCTTCATTTTCATTAAATACTTGGAAATTAAACTGGTCTTTTTCTAGAGAAAGACCCTCTAATTTTTTTTCAGCCAATAATGATAGTTTTCCAACTTTAGGCGTATAAGAGTTTTTAAAGGTAGGTAGATCATCCTCTTCGTATTGGATATTAGTTGCTAAGTGCCCTTGTTCATCGTAGGTGACTGATATTAATACATTATATTGATTTGTATCATAAGTTACCCCTGCCTGTTGATCTATTTTTTCACGTATCATATATTGGTAATCACCTACTGTGTCAAAAGTAAGCGCTTCAAACACTATATTACCATTAACATCGTTCTTAGCTCGAGAAATAATCTCTCCATCCTCATTTAGTAATTCAAAATGAAACTGTCCGTCAGCTAAATTTAGACCTCTTAAAATCTTCTTTGCTTTTAACGGAGTCTTAACCTCTTTGGGTTCATTGATGATTGTTATTACATTACCATTGGTTGATACATTAGGTATCTCGGCAACTTCTCCATTTGAATTAAGTAATTGTAATTCGTAAGACTGTGGATTGTCAACCGAATAGTTAATTGTAAAATAAATTGATGATGCAAGTGTTTTAAAACCTTCAGGAGTTGATGTCTCAGTGAGAATATATTTTCCATCTCTCAATTTATCTGAAATATAAATACCTTCCTCGCTTGTAAATACTTCCGATACTACCGTATCGACATTTCCATGAATGTCTATGTTTTCAATCTTAAATCCAACATCTCGTATAGCTTTTCCACTTTTAGCCTTTTTGAGAATTTTAAAATCAAGTTTTCTCCCTGTTCCGCCTCCACCAAATTGATACTGTTGAGCAGTTGTTTCAGTAACTGTTTCTTTAATAATTTTTCTCTCTTCTCCGCCCTTTAATGTAATGGTATTAGTAACCTGATAAGTACCAATTAAATTATCATTTAATCGTGTGGAGTAAGAAATTGTAATAGCTTGCGTTATTGTATCGTTTAAAGTCAACTTGAAACTTCTGTCATCTTCAGCGAAAGTAATTGAATAGTCTTCATTAATATTCAAAAGATTATTTGCGCTATCTCTAACTTTAAATGAATCAGTTAGATAACTATGTTTATCCGAAAGTTGATCTTCTATTATTGGATTCTTGATTGTCAGACCTTCCTCATTCACGGTAACTGTCCAATCAATGTTTTCGGTTAATTGGTTCTGTGTCCCTGTTTTAGCAACCAATCCACTGTTGTTATTTGCAAAATAATCCAAGTAGGCTGTATCTGATACACTAGCGACAACATCTTCTTTTTCGTATATCATTGATAAAGTAGTTGAATTAGTATATCTGTCCAAAACACTTTCATGGAATGATGGGAATTGCAAAATTTCCGTGTCATATTGTACTTTGTATTGATAAGATCCGTTTGGTAGTTGAATGACGAAACTATTGGAATCAGTGTTAATTGTCACATTAAGATTGTCGGTAATAAGGGTGCCACTTTGATCATAAACTTTAATGCTATCTTGAATTAAAGCTTGATCGCCTGGTATTGTGTCTGTTAAAACAGGATCTACTAAGTTAATGAGATTTGATGTGTTCGCATTCGCAGTTATTTCCCATGAGATAACAGGATTATCTGGAGTCTTGTCTAGGCTCACTGCTTCTTTGTTAACCGATAAAGCAGGGCTCGGAACTTTTATAAAGGCTAGCTCACTCCCGTTTGTATAAGTTAATAACGCTTTGTTTTGAATAAGATTTACTTCTTCTCCTGACGAAAGACTAGTTGTATATGTGAGCGTATACGGAACTGCATCAATGTCTCCTAATATAAGTTCAAATGATCCTTGACTTTCTTCAATGACCTGGTATTGGCTAGGATCAACTTCCTCTCCGTCTCTATATAGAAGAATATTAGACATGTCTGCTGTTGACGGAGAATATTGATCAGTGATTACTACATTAGCTAAAACGGCTTTTTTTGTATTGAAATTAATAATCCAATTAATGTGTTTATTACCTTCGGCATCAATCACAATGTTAGCTTTCTTATTAATACCTGCTTGACGTTTATAAACATTAGCTGTTGCTTCTTCCTTACCACCTTGCCAATCTAAAGTAACTTTATTTATTTGGTCGAAGTTATTGGCGTCATCTACGGTTGTAAGATATTTAATAGTATAAGTAGCATTGGTATCAGTACCAAATTGATAGGTAAATCCTTGACTTGGATTCATCATTAATGCAGTAGGATCAAAAGCCAAAGCACCTTCATTTGTAGAAGTTAATTCAAAAGAATCATTTACATACTTATAATTGCCACTACTAAAACTATCTTCAATTATTGGTTTAGTAAGATTAATATTACTTTCATTAAAAGTAATCTTCCATTCAATAAATTGCTCAGTTTTATCTTCGCTAGTTACATAAGAACCAACTTTTTTTATTCCTGCTTTAGGACCTGCTAAGTTAACATCAAAAGAAATTCCAGGTCCACTTTCCTCACCGAATAAGTAAACGAGTTCAGCATTATTAGCTATATTAGGTTCTTGCAGTCCTGCTGTCGTGTAATATGTTCGATAAACAAATATATACTTATGAGGTCCTGCATTCTGGACAGTCAGAGCAAATCCTTCTCGATTATCGCTATGTGTATAATTACGAATGTAGTAATTACTATTATCAATTAACTTTTCTGTTGTTATCTCATCTTGGTATAATTCATATGAAGATAAATCTGCAACATTAAAGTCTAATAAACTTTGATCAAACACATCTCGAATTGTCATGCTACCCATATTGATTCTTTGCGAATTAAGGGTAATTTTCCATTCAATATATGGCTTACCTTCATCATCTACCAATTGCTCCCCAGCTTTACCAAAAGTTGGAATAGTATTTATAACAACCGAGTCGGTTGCACTATTTTGTGGATCTAGATTATCAGAGATAATATTAGTGACTGTCCCCTGAACACCCAATTCTACTTCTGTCGAAAAAGTAATATAATAGGCTTGTCCTTGAGCATTAAGTTCTAAAGGAAAGCTTCCACTAACTGGTGTGAAATCTTCTGGGTTTAAAACATTGCCGTTACTATCAGGAACAACCTTACGCACTTTAATTGTATCTTTTAAAAGTTTAATTTTTTCTGTAATATTCTTCGTTTGAGAGTCCACTCCACTTATTAAATCTTCTAAAATTACTGTCCCAAGATCTTCCTGGCCATAATTATAAGTAACTTCCCAATCAATTATCGAGGGATCTTGCTCTGAGATTGAACCTTGTTTAGTAATAGTCGGTAGATCTTCATACCATGTTCCCTCAAAACTATCAGAAACAGGAGTTTCTGAACCATCTAGGAAAATTAATCCAGTATTACTGATAGTTTTAGCTCCTCCCCCATTCGGTCGATTAATTAATGTAGTATAGCTAATATCATAGGCATCTTCAATTGACCCTAAGTCAATTTCAAAGCGCGAATCACTTATTAACGGTGCAACCACTACTTCTTCTTGGCCTATCACTTGGTTTTCGTAATTACGAATGAGCTTTTCAACTAAGATACTTTCTGGTAAAAGCTCTAAATCATCACCAAAATAATCGGTATATGTAGCCTCTGAAACGGTGGTCATACTATCATTTAATCGAACGGTCCAATCTATATGTGTAGGGTTTGTCACTGGTTGTCCAGTTACATCTTTATATACTTTTTCTCCGTTTTCATCAATAATATAGGGTTGTCCTGCTATTTTTTTATCTTCCCCATCATAAGGTATTTCCTCAGCAATGATAGTTGTTGTAAAAAACCCTCCTTCACCGTATGGAATGACAACCTCAATAACTTCTTCTTCAATCAATTGTGTTGTATCGAACTGTCCAGAAATCTTTATGTTTATATTTAAATCATCAAATTCCTTAGCCTTATCATTAAAAAGAATGGCAACTTCCCCATTAGTTACAGTATAAGTACCCACTTCTGTACCTTCCACCAGAAGTGAAACAGCTGCGGAACTTCCTTCAAAAATTTCTGGCAAAACAATAGTATAAGTGTCCCCAGCATTTATTACCGTATTAGGAGGACTAACTAGAGTATAATCAAGTATTAAAGCATTTAATTCTGATGGAGTAAAAGTTATCGATTCCCCATCAGGTAAAATGAATGTGTTATTGTCTGTTGTGGTGACAGTCATAACAACATTTTTCACCCAGTTGCCTTTAAGGACACTAAAAGTAGCGTTTTCAGGAACCATTTCATTCTCTACAGCCGCTTCATCTATCGGAGGATCAATATTGTTGATGCCTTCTGACGCTTTATCCATTGAGATTTCTGTTTTCTTTTGAGGAAGATGTTCTGCATCATCTTCTGAGTTGTTTGAATTATCCACTTGTGTCTCTTCGTTTAGATTATCATCTCCTATCTCTTCCAGAAGGGATTCATCCTTTAAAATGTTATTATCCACATCTTTTTGTTCGCCAGCTTTATTCTTAGTCCTAGTTTCGAGCACTTGGCCATCGACAATTTTTTCATTCTTTACCATGGTAGTAGTATCTGTATCAAACACCTGCGAAACTGCGTACATCGTTTGTGGTGAGAAAACGATATTCAACACAAGCATCATTGTCAACACTAAATTAACCATTATTTTTTTATTCATTACAATTCGCCTCCTTATTAACTTTTGCTCAAGCTCACTTTATCCTTGCTGATAATTTCTTCATATAACTCCTTTCTAATTCATAAAATCTCACACATTAGTGTCTTTATACCCATAATATTAAGTCAAGCCCATAATCCTGTGTGAATTACACTACAGTGTTTTAACGGTCTTTTGTTGATCAAATTTAATACGCTTTCTTATCGAACTGAGCCATTGTCATATATATCCTTCAAGAAGTTTGGTACTTTTTTTCGATTGTGATCTTTACGAATCACAGTCTATTAAAAGGCAACTTAGGGACCAGTGTCTAAAGTCTCACAGACTTTAATATATTTTATTTGATCGATACCATCAGTAATCAGTGTTTTTTAGCCTCTGTGCTAAGTTGATAGTCATAAATTAAAAATTATTTTTCCAAGACTCCACGAAAAAGTTTGAGGTTTTCTTGGAAATAATCACAAAGATATTTCGCAAGAAGTTAATTTGATGTCTTTGCCAACTTGCCTTGGTAACCAACTGGCGAATCGCAACAACTATGTCTTTATAGTCATCGGAAATGACAAACTCAGTTCTTTGTAGACCGCCTTCTTTGAGTTGTTTTAAAAAGGAGCAAGTATCATTATTCTCTTCATTTTGAATCATAAAACCTACAGTTTCACGCTTGCCCTCATTAATTTATCCAAGCGAATATGACAGCTTTTAGAAATAATCTAATTTTCTTCTCATAACTTGATGTAAGAAAGATCGGTCATTAGATAAGGAGAAGGAATACCTATAAACAAACAATTATGCCCATCATGGACCATTTAATCTAATTGTTTCGCCAGAGTGGAAACGTTGCTTTCCAGCATAGAAAGAAGGAGACCTTTCTCCCTCCACTGTTAATGCTCAAATGTCGTAAGTGAAAGTTGCCATCACTCCTTCCTAATACCTTTCGGTGAAAGTTTGCTTATCCTAATTATAAAGTCTGGCTCATCATAGCGATTCCGTTGACTCTGACACCCTTCGAATCACCTGTAACCATCAGCTTGAATAAATTGTTTTTGTCAATTATTCATTACTTTTTTAAACATGGTTATTAAATGTTTTAGAGACATTCCCCTTTATCGATTATTTAATAATGCTTTAAACTCTTCATTATTCAATGTAAGATGTTCTTAGCCTCTATAAAAATCTACTAGGTATGTTTTATAGCAAAAACATCGCGCCGTAAAAGGGGCTTTATATGGACTTTCATAATCTACACAATTACATGTACTTTATCCCATATTACCACAACATTGTGAATTGTAGTAGTGTTATGGTTAAATTTCATATTAAAAATTTCCTACTAATTAACTTTTAACTAATTGAACGTAAAAGAAAAATAACTTTTCTATTAGTATCAAGAAACTATTCTTTTTAAATTTAATTATGTTTCAAAATGTTTACTTCCATATAAAACAAAAAACCAAAATCAAGATTCCCTTGACTTTGGCTTCAACATATTATGATTCTATAAATTATAGGGATCATTCACAAAAACACAGACATTTAATGTATTAAAAGCATGTTCTACTATATAGAAAGAAGTCTGTACATGACTAATAAGATAGAACAGTCCTCAATACTAAAGACCCAAACATTAATCTCTCTCATAATTGAGTCGCACAAGTCAAAAATAATCACTATATTTCTTGCGCCTTAAGTTCTCCTGTTCACCCTTTTCATCCTTGCTCCTACTATCATAAGGAAAAGACTGTCATTAAAAGGCTAACTATTTACCTATTATTAGCTCCTTATAAGGCTTAGGAAAGGTCTGTTTTTGTCTGAACAAACAAGCTTTGATCACCACACTTTCCTGCTCAGAATAAGCCCTTGTAGATACATTGTTTCATCTCTAGTGCTACCAAACAAAAATAGCGTGTTTAACAATTCACACGCCCTCAAAAAAGATGATTGCTTATCAAACATATCTATCTATAAGTGCATCATGTCATAATTGCCTTCGCTTCCGTTTCTCATAAACGGCCACCGACCCTCCCTTAAAAGATTTGTTTGATAAGTTTAAGTCAATTCCAACAGTGAAGGGGGCTGTAAGCTTTGCTAGTGCAATGTCATTCCCCATCAAGTCATAGATGTTGTAGAAGATGTCACTTAAAATATCTAAAAAAGTACTTTTACCGTTATAGTCATCATGAATAAAATAAGGTAAAAACTATTTTCATTGACTGATACACAGCCTACATTGCCTTAACTTGCCAATTGAGCCCTAATACTTTGATTATTATTGAACGGTTTCATATCGTTGTTCAATCCCTTAATCCTGAATTAAATCGGTTGCACATTCATTGGATAAATCAAGTACATCATAGAGACAGGCGCTCTACAATAAATCAAAAGATATTGGGGGACTGTTTTTGAACAATACCGACAATAGGGACAATGACCTATAAAATCAGAAGCAAGTGTTTAAAAGCACCTATCAAATGATACAAAAGCTACACTATCCCTTAGAAAATTTAGTCACAAAGCATTTAAGGTCTTACTCCGTGACAATTCAACCTCCCGGCTATCATCTAGGTTAAGAAGAACCTTCGGAATCCCAACAACTTTCTTGAGATTACCTTCAACCATCCTGAACTAACTAAGGGGTGATCAATAAATTTAAAGTGCTTAAGCGCAATGTCCATGACTCCCGAAACTATTGTCATTTTAAAGATAAAATCTTTTAACGCGAGACAATTTGTATCCGAAGAAAAAGAAAAAGAGACCAAACAGATATTAACTGCTTAGTCTCCTTAATTTATCATCAGCCCTATTTGATATAGAGTCTATTTTTTAAACTAATGCTTTTTTGGCTTCCTCAACCAAAGCAGTAAATGCTGCTGCATCATTGATAGCAATATCTGCTAACATTTTACGGTTAATTTCGATTCCGGCTTTTTTCAAACCATTCATTAATACAGAGTAACTCATATCATTTTGACGAGCTGCTGCATTAATACGTGTAATCCACAAACGACGGAAATTACGTTTGGTTTGACGACGGTCACGAAAAGCATACATGTATGACTTCATAACTTGCTGCTTAGCTGTCTTAAATAATTTTGACTTTGCTCCGTAATAACCTTTAGCTAATTTTAATGTACGTTTACGACGTTGACGTGTAACATATCCACCTTTTACGCGTGCCATGATTTTCTTCCTCCTTTATTCCTATAAAGCTGAAATTTGTTGCTTAATACGTTTCATATCTGAAGCAGAAACTAAAGCTGATTTTCGTAGTTGACGACGTTGCTTTTTAGTTTTACCGTGGAAACGGTGGGAAGTAAATGCACGTGAACGTTTCAATTTACCTGTACCTGTTTTCTTAACGCGTTTTGCTAAACCGCGGTGAGTTTTTTGTTTTGGCATAATAATCCTCCTATATTCCTACTTATTAATCGTATTATGATTCTGACGAGGGTGCGAGTATGGTAAACATACTACGGCCTTCCATTTTAGGTTTTGACTCAACGGTCGAAACTTCTTTTGTATCTTCAATAAAGTCTTCCAAAACATCTAAACCTAAATCCTTATGGGTAATTGACCGTCCTCTAAACCGGATACTTGCTTTCACTTTATCGCCTTTTTCCAAGAACTTGATTGCTTGACGTAATTTCGTCTGGTAATCATGGTCATCAATTGAAGGACTGAGACGTACTTCTTTAACACTGACTACTTTTGTATTCTTACGTTGTTCTTTTTCTTTTTTCTGTAACTCGTAGCGATATTTACCGTAATCCATAATCCGTGCAACTGGCGGATTAGCTTGCGGTGAAACGAGCACGAGGTCCAAATCAAAAGATTCAGCAATCGTTAAAGCGTCTTGTAGCGATTTAACTCCAATTTGTTCTCCATTATCACCGATGACGCGCAATTCCTTAGCGCGAATTTGCCCATTAATCAATGCTTCTTTAGCGATATGAGTCCACCTCCATAATTTTTATGAGTGACAAATAAAAACAAAAAACAGCCCGTTTGTATACGTGCCGTCTCTATCAATTTACAAAAACAGAATTTTCTGCTCCATAAATGATTTGCCCTACATCTTCTAATGTCCGGCGAGAAACGGTTTGTTTCTACTTGTTTTCTCAACCTATACATTGTATCACACTTCATTTGATAAATCAAGTTAAAATTCTTAGAGCATTCTAGAGTGTCTCTAGAGTTGTCAAACATATGTTACACAAGGTGCTTCTAAATGGGCATGCTTATGTCTTAACGTCTCGTCCTCAAATTCTTAGAGCGCAAATTTCCTTTAGCTATTAATCATAATTGATGATATAATACTGCAGAAATCTAAATATTAGGAGTTTTTTAATGGACTTAAAAAAAATTATAATAGGAACGATTATGATAGGGCTGTTAACAGCTTGCCAAAATACCTCATCCCCTGAAGTGAAAAGCTCTTCAGTTGACTCATCTAACAATCAAGCTTCATTAGAGGATTCACAATCATTACAAAGTCAACCTTCTTCCTCACTTGAAAAGTCAGTTGCTGATGAAGATGATCAAATATCTTCTACTAAAGAAGAGAGTAGAGAAACAACTTTATCCAAAACTGACAAATTAAGAAAAGCAATTATAAAAAAGCAAAACAAGTCAAACGATGATAAAGAAGAGACAAACGAAGATTTAGAAGTTTCTTCCATAGAGCCTAACGAAAGTACCGAAACAGTTAAAGAAGATAAACCAATAGTTGAAGATGACGGAACAACCGATAAGGAAGAAACCACCTCTGCAAGTGGTGGAAAAACAACTATTGAAACTACACAAGAAGATGATACCGAACAACAACCAGCCGCTTCATCATTTTCCTTAGATTACGATCAATATGACTCCGTTCAAGAAATTATCGAAGATTTAATTGATGAATATGGCTTTGATTCTTCTAAGCTAGGTATTGCTTATCAAAATTTTGTAAGTGAAGAATCCTATTACTTAAACGAAAATGAAGCACGTCATGCAGCTTCTACCAACAAAGTGGGAACCTCCGTCCTATATCTCGACCTAATTGAAGCAGGTGTCCTAAGTTGGGATAGTCAACTGCCTGCTAGCGAAAAGGATTTAGAAGAAGGTGATGGTAGAATCACCAATAATCCCTTACGCTCATACTATAGCTTAGAGGAATTGATTTCTAACCTTCTAGTCTATTCAGATAATACTGCCTGGAACATTTTAATCGATTATTATTACGAAAATTATGGTGATTATCGCAATGACTTAATCGAACTATCAGGCATTAATAATAAACCGATTGCTTTAACTCAAAATATGAACTATGCGACACCCAATATGCTAATCGGTTATCTTAATAAAATTGCTTTCGATGATAGCTATCAACCTATTATAAACTACATGTTAATCGCACAAAAAGGACAACGATTCAAGCTGTACGTTGATAAAGGAATGGCTACTAAATATGGTCAGTATGGTAATGGTTATCACGATACAGGTATATACTTCGAAGATGGAAAGCCTATATATAGTCTAGTGCTAATGACCAACGATCTGGGTACACTCGATAATTTTATGGGGGATTTAAATTTACGCGTAAATGAATGGTACCATTACCAACAGATTCAATAATAATCACATCACCCACGCAACTTCTTCAACAAAAGTTGCGTGGGTGAATTTTGTATTCAAAATTATTTGATCAACATACTTTTAAACTTCATTTTCCAATTGTTCGAGAACACAAAAAGGGACCACTAGAATACTTAGTAAGATATAGCCTGTTTGTATCCAAAAAATTCCCACATCCATCATACCGTGAAAAAGAACGATTACTAATATTGACACAATGAGACCTAATTCTAGTCTAATTTTAGGTTGGAAGACTCGTTCAACTACATTCCTAAAGTAATGACTAAAAGCCATTGTTAAAACCATTAGACCTACAATACCGTAATTAGCTAGTGTATCAATCAATAACTGGTGGGCATGCATTTTTCCTTGATCTGCAAACAAATAATAAAAGGTAACATAAGCCATAGGCCCTCTTCCGATTAAGGGGCTTGTTATAAATATTTGCCATCCAGTATACCAAATTGCAAAACGGTCATCAAAAGCATGCGCCAAAGTAGTAAACCTAGGTAATAATTCAGGTTTTATAAACAAAGTTAAAAAACCTCCTGCTAAAGCAAAACCAATCCCCCATGCTATTTTAGGCTTTAAGAAAAATACCATAAGGACAATCCCTACAATACAAGTAGGAATAGACCATCTCGAAGCAGTTAAAAATAAACTAATTAAATTTAAGAAGATGACTATCATCGATAACCAACGATCAAGTGGTCGCTTTGTTTTCGCCATTAAATAAATAGCCATTACTAAAACCATGGCAATATATAGTCCATAATAATTAGGATTAAAAAACGTTGCTTCTGCACGAATTTGCGGATTATGATACTTAAAAATATAAAATAAATCGTAACCATTCATAAAAACATAGTAAGTATATCTTACAAACGCTAGCAAAGCTAACGGGATAGACCCCCATGTGAAAATTTTTATCTGTTTTAAAAAAAGCTGAGGAGTAATTATTTGAAAATAAAAATTAAAAAGTAAAAAAAGTAAAAAAAGAACAAATGTGACGGCAACTCCGATATAATTCCTAAAGTAGATTGATATGATTAAACTATATATCAAAAAGATAAATAACCAACTCTGTTTGCGCATTATCTGTCTCAAGTCTCGACGGTGTTGAAATAGAAGATATAAGGTTGTTAAAAAAATAACAGCGCTACCAACATAAAAAGGTAATAAGACTGAAATTGACACCAATAAGAATAAATTACCTTCAAGATTTTCACTTTGAGTCAAAGATTTCAAATTCACTACCATCCACCTCCATGACTAATATTTATTATTATAGCAAAAGATGCTCTATATATTCATTAAGTAAAAACAGATTTTATCTTGAAGATTATTCATAAAGTAGTTATTATTAACCAAATACAGTTCATCTCAAAGCTTAAATGGACTCGTTATTTAGAAATAAGTTCAATGTTTATGTGGTTGACACCGTATTTCTTACATTATCTTAGGAAATGCTCATGTCGATAAAAAACTTTTTATTAGCTTTTTTATGATATTTCTAGTTGACTGTCAGCAGGACTCTCATTCTCCTTCTGATAGCGAAGAATCTATTACAACTGCGTCAGAAAGACTAAGTACAACTATTGAGACTCAAGAAACCAGCATGGATGAAAAAATCGGATTGAAGAACATCAAGTTACATCCTATTCAAGAAATTATGATTCCTATCGTTCAGTTACTGATTTAGTGAATGATTTAATAAATGACTATAATTCCCCATCTTCTCGTCTAGGCATTTCCTACTATAATTTTTCACTAAAGAGTCTCACTTTTTAAACGAAATTATCGGCCAATATGCTGCTTCTAGCAATAAAGTTGGAACGGCTGTTCTTTACATCTAATTAATTGAAGAGGGAAAACTTAACTGGAAAAGTCAATTGCCTGCCAGCAATGTTGATTTTGAATCAGGTGCAGAAAAAAATACCCATAGTCCCATTCAGTCTGAATACCAATTAGAAGAGCTGATTGAAAATTTATTAGTGTATTCAAATAACATCGCTTGAAACATTCTGATTAATTATTATCAAAACAATTTTGGAGACTTTAAACGTGATTTGGTTGAAAAATCAGGGGCTAGTCAAAAGACAGAAAGTCTTTATGATCAATATAACTATGCTACTCCTAATACTTTATTAGTTTAACTAAAACAAATTGCCCAAGATAAAGAATATTTACCTCTAGTTAGATACATATCCATTTCTGAAAAAGATCAACACTTTAAGCTTTATATCAAAGGTGGTATGGCTGCTAAATATGGACAACTGGATTATGCCTATCACGGTACAGCTATTTATTTTGAAAATGGACACCCTATCTATGCTCTGGTTCTAATGAAAAGAGAAATTGGGACAGTGGATCAATTTATGGGAAAACTTAACCTTATTATCAATGAGTGGTCTCTCTATTAAATTTCTCCCAATAAATAAAACTATTTCATCAAAAATTACTATGTTGTAATCTCTTTCATTTTTACCAATCAACATTTAAAATTGCGCTTTTCATAACTGTGAACGAAATTTGATGCTTCTTTGATTTTTTTAAATTTCATATCTCAATTGGACTTAAATTGAGATTTCGCTATAATAAAGAATAGTTTATTGACTAGTTTTAACGTTAGTCACACCCATTTTAAGGAGGACAGCCTATGCCTATACATTCAATAAATTGGCAAAAATTTTTTAAAAAACTTGTTTTAGTCATGCTTTTTAGCAATTTATTCAATCAAGCTATTTCAGCCCAAGTTGAAAATTTATCTAAATTACCTGATCTGTCTAGAGATATTAATAAGGCCAAAGAATACAAGACGGTCGTCATGCCAGATGATTACCCAGAGGAGCTAACCAGCTTTTTTGATAGTTCAATTAGTTCAAGATCCTTCATTGTGGTAGATGTTGAAACAAATCGAATTTTAGCTCAAAGAGGAAGTAATATCCCCTATCCAATTGCTTCTACAACTAAAATTCTTACAGCCTATCTTACTTATAAAGCAATTGAAGATGGGAAAATAAAAATTACAAGTGAAATTGAAGCTCCCAGTGATCTAACTCAAGCACTCTCTGATAACCCTGAGTTAACTAGCACCCCTTTAATAGCTGGTCAAAAATATACTGTAGATGATTTACTTCATGCTTTAATTATGCGTTCAGGGAATGATGCAGCCTCTTTACTGATGCGAGAAATCTATGGTTCAGAAACTGCAGCTGTTCAAGCGATGATCGACCAACTTAATAATTGGGGCTTTGTAGATTTCGATTTATACACAACTTCTGGTGTCCCTAATGAATTTATACCTGAAGATTGGCGTATGGCTGGGTCTCTAGCTAGTAATGAAAACGCAATGTCTGCTCAGGACCTAGCTTTGATGACTCAAAATGTCATTAAAGAATTTCCAGAAATTTTAAATATTTCTTCTGCTAAAACTTATGTTTTCCAGGAAGATGGCGACTTTAGCCAAGTTTTTAATACCCCTAATCCTCTTTTACCTGGTCAATCATTAGGAAGAGAAGGAATTAATGGCCTTAAATCCGGTCTCACAGATGGTGCAGGAGATAGTTTTGTAGCGACAGGCAAGGAAAATGGGCGTGAAATTATTGCCTTATCCATGGGGAACTTTATCCAAGAAGATGGAAGTTATTCTTCTTCTTATGATCAATTAACCTTGATTCTTGATGCTTTAGCTGAACATCCTGATTTATATCAAAATGAAAACTTACCCCTTAATCAAGTCACTCAATCCAAAGTTGAAGAAGAGCTTAATGAAACTTCCATAGATGGTGAAGAAGATAATGAGTCTCAAACCGAACAAGAAAAAAACACTTTAGAAAATCGAAGAGATAATCCAATAACTAACTTTATTAAAAGAATATTTGACAATTTTAGATGATTAAAAAGCAGATCTCCTTTAAAAAGGAAACAGTTCAGATTGGAGATAAATAGGCTTAATACTACCCAAGGGGACTCAGCCACTAATGATTGTTTGTTCCCCCCTTTTTTTTCTTCCTAACTCATATAATCTTGATAAAGGTTTTCTTGATGTCATTCATGAACTTAGTATATATCCTTACATAGATGATCCGGAAGTGCTGAGGAATGTTTACGGATAGAGGAAGCGAGGGCATCGCTAACACGACGAACGGTAGGAAGAGAGACCTAGGTTTGAGAAGTAATCTATTTTGGGACGAAGTATCCGGTGTCAAGCTAGCATTTTTTCTGCTTAGTGGCACGCAACATAAAGCAGTTTTTTCAACCAATTTTGCTTCTGCAGTGAAGGTGCGACCACAATTTCTACAAAGGTAACATTTTTTAGAAATAAATAGCAAGATTGATCTGCACATTCCAAATGGGTGATTCTAGAGGATCGCGTGCCGTTTTTAACGACAACTCCTTTCTTTTGGCAACAAAGACACATATGAACAGGATAGGTCAGTGCACACTTTATTTGAAGCTTATTTTTGATCTTTTCCACACAATTATCAGATATAAATTGCAAATAAAACTTAGCCATCTAGAACAAAGGAGTCCTCGCCTTAACAAACACTTCGTGAGCCGTGGCGTAACCTAATATCTTTCGAGGTATGGCATTCATCCATTGTTGAATGCGATGAATATATACTTCTGTATACCTAGCTAGAAATTCCCCCCTTAGGAATATAGCGTCGAACGAGACGGTGTGGGTTTTCACTTGTGCCACGTTCCCAGGATGAATAAGGGTGAGCGAAATAGACCTCAGCTACAGAGGAGACGGCTTTTGTGAGTGAGCTGAATTCTGAACCGTTATTACTTGTAAAAGTCTTAAAAAGTCGCTCAGCTTCCTCTCCTAGGGAGTTCATGAGTTGAGTGATCGCTTGATGAACGGCCTGACTTGTCTGATTCTTAATCAAAATAAGCCACTCAAAGCGTGAGTGTCGTTTAACCAACGTCAATAAGGCAGGGTCCTCTTCACCATGCGGACCTACCACAGTATCGATTTCCCAGTGTCCCCATTCCTCACGGTCTTCCACTTTCTGGGGGCGTTCTTCAACCGATTTGCCCAGGATTTTGCGGCGTCTGGGTCCAGGTTCAAAAGCCTTGTGCGGTTTGCGTGATACCTTTTCAGGTAAATCACTATTCTTCGTTCGCATGAGACCCGCATTGATCCAGTTATAAAGCGTTTTTGTGCAAGGGATCAAGTCTTCACAGAACAATTTATGACGTTCAGCGTAACCAACAACCGCATCAGGGCTCCACCTCTCACTGAGTAGCCTTATCCGCCCAATCGATAAAGTCCTTACTATTGACCCACTTAGGTTGTCGTCCCGTTCCCTCATGCAAGGGGTCATACGCCGCTTGTCCCGCAGCAGCACTATAGACATCCCTGAAGTAGAGATAAGTCTTTCCGTTTACAGATTGTTTGCGTTTCTGAGTAACTGTCCCGCGTTTCACTTTTGTATGAATGGTCTGAGGTGAACGTCCGAGTAACCGAGTGATTGCTCGGTTTGAGCCATGTGGAGTCTGCTATTCTATGTCTGTGTTGTTACTACATAGATTAGCAGACTCACTGGCTCTTTTTCTAATTTATATGGCTAAGTTCATTTTACAATTCACCAAAACTTAATATTAGAAGAGTCACCTCATCTTTAAGAAGGGGTAATTGAATTTTAAACTAACTCTTGCATTACAAGGTAGCTAGCTGTATAATAATCTTAAAATACTATGTAATACAAGATAGTGAATTCGTTCTGTAAAAGGAGGGGTAATTTGTCTTCTACACAAATGTTAAAAGGAGTCATTGATGGATGCATTCTGATGATTATAAAAAATAAAGAAGTATATGGTTATGAACTGGCAGAAAAATTATCCCGTTATGGTTTTCATTCGATGAGTGAGGGTACGATCTATCCTTTATTAATGCGAATGAAAAGAGAGGGTTTAGTATCATCGACACTAAAAAAATCCACAGCAGGTCCCAAAAGGAAATATTATTCCCTGACTGAAAAAGGCGCAGATGAATTGGATCATTTTATTAAGCGCTGGGAAAACCTTCAAAGTAGCGTTAACAAGGTTTTAAATAGAGAGTCGTACACGGATAGTGATAAAGGAGATGGAACAAATGGAAAATAATACTCAACTATCGAAACAAAGTAAAGAGTTTTTAGAAAATCTAACCGTATACTTAGTTTCTAAAGGTAAGGAAACGAATGAGATTGAGGAGATAGTTAGTGAGTTAGAAGATCATCTCATACAAGCTGAAGGCCAAGGGAAGCCGATTGAGCATATTATTGGTTCGTCGCCTAAAGATTATATGAGGTCAATAGCCAATGAAATGTTAGTTGATCACCGTTCTGCTATTAAGAATATTATTGGCATTATGGTTGCATCCTATTCTTTCATTATCTTACCTAATTTGATGAGAGGCGAATTCTCTTTTTCGATTCTAGAGATTATGGGTCATTTAGTTATTGCTGGAGCATTTATTGTTGCAGTGCTTGCTGCTTTTAGAAATATTATTCCAGCTAGATTATCAGACAAAATGAAGTATTTAGTATTTGCTATTATTTCACTTGTAACTATAGCTGCCTATGTTGCTTTATATTATGTAGATAGTATGACTCAAACACCAGTTATAACATTAGACTCCACCGTCAGCCTTCTCATTGGGTCTATCATGGTTTTGAACTTAATTTTATTATCAATTTGGTCCAAAACAGCGGTTTTACTCGTAACACTTTTGTTAATTACACTACCAGAATATCTTTTAAACCTATCGCCTCTTCCCTACGAGTTAAAGCAAATTTTAACTTTGATTATTATGATAGGAGGATTTGCACTGTATGCTTGGTTTGTTTTAAAAAGATAAATTATCATAACAAGTGTAACACTCAATAAACGCAGAGTTCATTAGCTATATTAATAGGTAAATAACCAAACAAAACAGATTAAAAGGAGCCATTAACTATGAGTTATAACCATCTTACCATGGAAGAGAGATCTTGTATTTATCAATTTTAAATTTAAGAAGGAGTATCATAAAAAT
>NZ_JBNUPE010000018.1:0-25251 GCF_050409585.1 Facklamia sp. P9177 | reverse complement strand
TATTTCTGGAGACGGCTTCAAAACATTAGATGAAGGCCAAGCAGTGTCTTACGATATTGTTTCAGGCGATCGTGGCGACCAAGCCGCAAACATCGTAAAAATTTAATATAATTTAAACCCACCAGCTTTGTTGGTGGGCTTTTTTTGTTTGTACTTTAAGAGTTTAATAAATTTTAAAAATCTCCGTACTGATTTCTAACATTTGAAGCGCGCATTGTCTGAGATTTCCCAATGTTTCATAAGCATAATCTTCGCCGAGAATAGCTCGTGTAGAATCACTCGGTAACAATTCTCTTTTTTCCATTTCAAGATGCTCATACCATTCTTGACTACCATAATAATCGATGAGTTTTGCTATTTTTTCGATTTGGCCTTGGAACGCATCGAGTTGTTCCATTAATTGATTAACAGATTGGTCAACGGCTAAATAGTTTGTTTCCATTTCGATAAAATGCTCAATCTTATCCATTTTATATCCCCCTAAACGAATTATTATTATTATTTTATCATCATTTATTAACCTTGCGCTAAAAAGAGTGAAACGAAAGTGGCAGGGACAGTTTATTTAGGTAATAATAGAAAGAGAACAATAAAAGGAGGCAAGATTATGAAGATTATTGAAGGAAAGATGCCTTTCAAAGGGCATGAAACCTATTACCGCGTTGTAAATCAAGCAGGTAGCAAACCCCCTCTACTCTTACTTCATGGGGGGCCGGGATCTACTCACAATTACTTGGAAGTTTTAGACCCACTTGCTGAATTGGATGATCGCCCATTGGTTATGTATGATCAAATTGGTTGTGGTTTATCGATGGTTGAAGGGCATCCTGAATTATTTACCGCACAGGTATGGAAAGAAGAATTAATTGCTTTAAGAAATTATTTAAAATTAGACCAAGTTCATATTTTAGGACAATCTTGGGGTGGGATGCTGCAGCAAATATATCAGATTGAAGAACAACCAGAGGGGATAAAATCTTATATCTTTTCATCAACGCTTTCATCCGCCAAGCTTTGGCGCCAAGAAGGGATGCGCCGAGTGAATCTAATGCCAGAAGTCTATCGTCAAGCGATATTAATGGCTGAAGAAAGCGGCAATTACCAATCACCGGAATACCTTGAAGCACTTAATGTCTTTATGGAAAGATATTGTTGTGGTCCAGTCACTGAAGATTCACCTGCTTGCCTAAAAAGAGAAAAGGCAGCTGGTTCAGAAGCTTATCTAGTGGGTTGGGGGCCTAATGAATTTACGCCGACTGGGACTTTGTCTGGCTTTGAATATACGGAGCACTTAAGGGAAATCGTACAACCATCCTTAGTGATCAGTGGGGCTATGGATCTTTCTTCTCCATACATTGCTAAAACTTTGTATGATAATCTACCCAATGCTGAATGGGAGTTGTTCCAGTATAGTCGACATATGTGTTACATTGATGAAACGGAAAAATACATTAATGTCTTAATGAATTGGTTAAATCGAAAGGATTAATGAAATCTGAGGAGGTTCTATTTAATTAGACATTCAATGCGAGACCTTACTGTTAAAAACGGATAAGTGCCTTTAACGGTTGAAGAAAAAATTGATTGAGGAGTTGGCAATTTTTTGAAGATAAAGAAATCAGTGCTATTTATGCGAGTCCATATCTTCATGTCAAACAAACCATTGAACCTACAGCTGAACGATTAAATTTAAAATTTATTTAGCAGAAAGATTTACGAGAGCGTAGGATTGGGGAAGGGGGAAGAGTTTTCTACAATTGCGCAAAACCAATGGGATAATTTTAATTATAAGTTGTCGAATAGTGAGTCATTACATGAAGTATCTCATCGAGTCGTATCTTGTTTTAAGGAAATAACAGAGCAATCACAAGCTAGTATCATTGTTGCTAGTCATGGCACAGCTTTGTCCGTACTAATGAATGTTTTGACAAAAAACAGTTTGCTTATCAAGATTTCTTAAGTATGAAACAACTGCAAGTTTATGAATTAAAACATTCTCAAAGACAAGTTGAAGAGTGGGAAAAATTAAAATTCATTAGTTCGAGAAGCGGACTATTTTACTGGACATCGCATTTTTAATGAAGGAGTGACCCTCAAGTTCAGATATTAATCAACGTATCTTAAGGCATTATTGATGGATCATGTAAGAATCATGAAAGGTAGTAATTATTATCTTCCCTCACTAAGCATAATAAAAATTGTCTTTCTCTTGTTAACAACTAGAGTATTTAGTAGGATAGAAAAAAATGAGAGGAAGGATATGAATAGCCACTTACCTTTACATGAATGGGATCATAATCCCCAAGCCATTATTAACCCTAAAGAAGTCACAGAGAAAGTAGTAAATTTTCCAGACACAGTAGTTTCTTGCTTTTCCTGCTTAACTTTCCAAAGAATGATCAGTGATTATCCACATGAAGCGATTGCTTCCACTTCTACTGCTCAGGGCGAGATTCCTATTTATCAGCTACAAATTGGAAAACAAACGATTGCTGCTTTCAATTCTCAAGTAGGAAGTCCGGCTTGTGTAGGCGTCCTGGAGCACCTATGGGCAATTGGGATGAAACGTCTCGTTTTATTTGGAACCTGTGGTGTGCTAGACCCTAGTATTGAAGAGTTATCAATTATTATTCCAAATCGAGCGGTGCGAGATGAAGGAACCTCTTTCCACTATCTTAAACCAAGCTATGAATTGGATGTAAATAAAAGGAGCTTAGAAGATTTTCAATCATACCTCAATCAAAAAGGGGTTTCATCGCGTATTGGTAAGGCCTGGACAACGGATGCTATTTTCAGAGAAACAATTGATCGGTATAAAAAACGAAAAGAGCAAGGCTGTATCTGTGTCGATATGGAATGTTCAGCCGTAGCCGCCTGGGCTCAATTGTGATCAGTTGAAGTGTGTCACTTCTTTTATGCTGCCGATCATTTGAGTGAAGAAGCTTGGGACAGCCCGTTCTTTATCCGATCATCTTGCCTTAGATTCTAAGGCTTTCATTGCTCAAATAGCAATTGAGTTTGCTTTAATATGGAAGTAGACTAAAACAAAAGCAGCGACAAAAAGGTCGCTGCTTTTTCACTATAAAACGTCGTAAAGGTCGATTAAAGCACGTGCAGTATCCAGCGAAGAATAATTAATGATCTGATATTCAAAATTTTTATTTTTAAGTGTGTAGTGTTGATCATAGTATGAAAGGATGAGATCTTTAATGACGGATGCATGGTCACCTTGATTAAGGGATTCTATATGCATAGCCTTGCGTTGCGGGTTCATCTTATCCATTCTGTTCAAGCTTTCTTTAATCTCTGCTAAATTTTTTTGATCAGAAGCATTAATATATTCATCTTCGATTCGTTCAATTCGTAAATCTATTGGTGAATCAATGTAGACTTGATGGGGGGATTGTTTATATGCTTGATAAAGGGTGTGGGGGGTGTGCACCTTACCAATGCTAGCACTTTCTCCTTCGATAAAAACAATGCCTGGTTGGAATGATTCAAGTTTGTTAATTAGGGCTGCCTCGTAATTAGCTTGGCTAGGTTGTTGACCCAATCCAATCTGACCAAAATGCGACCCTCTATGATTCGCTAAACCTTCTAAGTCTAATACTTGGCCACCCATTGCTTCGATGTGTTTTAAAATCAAGGTTTTGCCCGTTCCAGTCATACCGTCTAAAGATACGAATTGAAAGTGATGAGGTAGTACTTCGAGTTGAGCTAATACACGTTGGCGATAAGCTTGGTACCCTCCAGCTAATTGATAGACAGTCAAACCGAGTCCATCTAATAAACCAACAATTGAAGAAGAGCGAAAGCCACCACTTTTACAATAGAAAATTAATGTATGGCCATGACTAGCTGTTATAATATGTTGAAAAAAGGTCGGTAAAATACCACTCATAAAATTAATACCAACTTGTTTAGCCTGGTCAATCTGTCCTTGGCTATAAAGTGTTCCAACCTCATGGCGGGTTGAATCATCCATAACAGGAAGATTGATAGCATTTGGAAGGTGGCCTTGAGCAAATTCCTTAGGACTTCTGACATCTATCCAAAGTGGGTTTAATAAAGATTTTGATTGTTGATAAGAAATTAAATATTTCAAAAGATCACCTTCCTTTAGTTACTAAATAGATAAGTTCAATATTAAATTTTACATCTAATCACTATAAAATGAAAGATTAGATTATTTTTCTTGAAGAAAGACTGTCAACCCCAAGCGATTATGTCCCGAAATTTGATTAATTTGGGTACAAGTAAGAATTGATCGAAAGTCCTACCGGGCTTTGCTTGGTTGCCTCTTCTTGTCTTCATTTTATATAAATACGGTTGATAGGAAGCTGCTTTCTACGGATGAGACAGAGGTGGGATAGAAGGTTTAGCTTGTTCAATTATCGCTTGCTCTTATAGATTTTCACTGACCGACTTATGCCGATGAATTTCTTCCAATGCATAGAGTTGATCTTTGTAAGAGGCAAACAATTCTTGTTTACGGCTTTCAATCACCAACACTTTTGTCTTTTTATTCAAATAGACGGGCTTAGCTTGCTGATCAATGAGACGATAACGATGCTTTTGATACTGAATGGCATGCTTAGCTTGAATACGACACCAATTAAAGCGTGCGAGAATAGGATCTAAATTCATACCCTTAGCTAGTCTTTCAAAGGCGGTTATGCTAGGCTTAATTGAGAGGGCAATTTGATTATTAAACGTCTCTAAATGGATGGGAGATAGCAATTGGCTTCTTGAATGGTTTGGATATTTGCAAGCTTCATCTCATTGAAAAGACGGTCTTGAAACATACCGAAGAGTCGCTCAATAGGTCCTTTGGTTTGCAGAATTGAAGTGGAACTTAATTGAATACCATGCGTCTGACACGCATATCCAAATTGAGTGGAGGCCTTTTGTTCGATAGCTTCGGACAAAGAGGCCTCTTTGCGTTGTGTCCCTCTTTGATCAAAAATCGATCGATTATCTGTCAAAATTTCATAAGGTATGCCATATTTTGTAAGAAATTGTTGAGTAACTTCAGAATAGCCATTGAGGGTTTCTTGCGTATCAAACGAAGCTCCAACACCCCTTCCCATCGCGTCATCAATAGTAGTGTGAAGATGATAATAGGAAGTATCTCCTTCAAACCACTGGTGTTGTGAAGCATCCATTTGAAGGGGATCGCCAGCATATTTTTTACGTGGACATACCAGGTGAGCCTTTTCAGGAGAAAGAGTAATTACCGTTTGAGAGAGCGCCTTATCCCGTTGAGAGAGTGTTCCTTTGGCTTCAATTTTTTGTTCGAGAGCTTGTCTTGGCTGACGACGTGTTTGTCTTCGCGCTTTAGGAGACACTGTCTGATGTTTTCATGATATTTGGAAGAGTCGATTCGAAAATTTGAATCTGTTCACACGCCTTTAATTTTTCACAGAAGTGTTTAAAATTGAACCCTTCATAGACAGTTTGGTACAAATGGATAATCTTTTTTCAATTGTTTGACTTATTTTATTAATTGGGGAGTGATAAACATTTCCATGTTGAAAGCCTAATTTAACATAGGTTTTATAGACAGTTAATCGTCGTTTATTGAGCGACGCGATAAACCGAGCTCCACTTGGTCTTTGGCTTTTGATTTTCGGCCCTGTGCAACCGATTGAATGACAGCATATTTTCTTTGCTCGAACATTGTTAATCAAACTTTCATCTAACTACCCCTGAAAGAAGTATAACTCAGAAATGGGACATTTTGATTTGTGTTCTCTTGAGACATTATCATTTACGTTTAACACAAAAGAGTAGATTATTTTTAATAAAGTCTTGATTTTTTTGAATGGTCGGGCTATAATAAGAAAAAATTTTATTAGTCTTTAACCGTGTACGAGATACATGAAAGATTTATTTGAATAGTTCATTGGAGAAACTCTCTCTAATGGGATATCCTTTTATGTGCGCAAGAGGTCAGTAACGGTTTTTCGTTACTGACCTCTTTTTTGGTTAAAACTAAGCGAATTCAACTTATGAAAGGAAGTATGAAATGACGCTTACGACCCAAATTGCCAATCAACATTTTAAATCCTGTTTAATGAATGCCGCCGGGGTTCATTGCCAAACAAGAGAAGAGCTAAATGAAATTTTAGACTCTCAAGCTGCTACTTTTGTTACCAAAACAGCTACTAGTCAAGCGAGAAAGGGTAATCCTGAGCCACGCTATGTGGGGAATCTTCACGGTTCAATCAATTCGATGGGCTTACCGAATTTAGGGATTGATTATTATCTAGACTATCTTTCTGAGTTAGATCGTTCAGATCTTTTCTTGTCGGTAACGGGCCTTTCTAAAGAGGAAATCTACCAAGTTTTGCATAAAGTACAAGATGCTTCATTCAATGGCTTGATCGAATTAAACCTGTCCTGCCCAAATGTAGTCGGCAAACCCCAGACAGCCTATGATTTTGAACTCATGCACGAGATTTTGACAGAAGTGTTTAGTTTTGTAAACAAACCACTAGGAGTAAAATTACCTCCTTATTTTGATCTGGTTCACTTTGATCAAGTGGCCGCAATCTTGAATCAATTTCCGCTTTCTTTTGTCAATTCAGTCAATTCAATTGGTAATGGTTTGTGGATTCAAGATCAAACTGTTGCAATCAAACCAAAGCAAGGCTTTGGAGGGATTGGAGGAGCCGCAATTAAAGCAACGGCTCTGGCTAATGTACATGCCTTCTACCAGCGTCTAAATGACTCCATAGCCATTATTGGGACAGGGGGCGTTGCAAGTGGGCGTGATGCTTTTGAACACATTCTTTGTGGAGCTTCAATGGTTCAAGTAGGAACAGCTTTGATGGAAGAAGGACCACAAATTTTTGAGCGATTGAATCAAGAATTAAAGGCTGAAATGACATCTTATGGCTATCAAAAAATAGAAGATTACCGCGGTAAATTACAGTACATGGAGGGATAAAATAATGAGTAATCACAACTTAGTTTTTAAGCATTTTGAATCAACCAAGAAACTAAATTCAGGAATGGTAATGAAACTAATTCATCGAGCCATCGAATTTAAAAACCTTGATCGCTCACTATTACCACAGTATCCAGGACACTTTGTTTGTAATGTTTTTTTGGAAAATTCGACAAGAACGCACCTTTCTTTTGAAATGGCTGAGAAAAAGTTAGGTATGCCGGTTATTGCTTTTGATGCTAAAACATCTTCACTTTCCAAAGGAGAAACCCTCTTAGACACTTTAATTACACTTGAATCTTTAGGGGTAGATACAGTTGTGGTACGTACTCGCGAAGAAAATTACTTCGAGCCGTTGATGAAATCACCGCACTTGAATTTGTCAATTATTAATGGTGGGGATGGGGCCTCTCAGCATCCTACACAGTGTATGCTCGACTTGATGACCATTTATGAAAAATTCCAACGTTTTATTGGTTTGAAAATAGCAATCGTAGGAGACCTCAGTCACTCTCGTGTTGCTCATTCTAACGCTGAAATTTTATCTCGTTTAGGAGCTGAACTATATTTTTCAGGACCAGAAGAGTGGTATGATGAAACCTTTGATCATTTCGGAAGCTATCTACCCATTGATGAATTGATTGGAGAAGTCGATGTCTTAATGCTCTTAAGAGTTCAATTAGAACGCCATGACCAGCCAGATAGTTTCGAAGCGGAAACCTATCATCGTTTATACGGTTTAAATACCGAAAGAGCCAGTCGCATGCAAGACCATGCAATTATTATGCACCCTGCACCGGTCAATCGAGGGGTAGAAATTGCTGATGAATTAGTCATGTCAGAAAGATCTGTAATAGCTGAACAAATGAAAAATGGTGTATTTATGCGTATGTCAATTATTGAAGCAGTTATGAACGGAAAGTAGGGGGGAAAAGATGTTATTAATTAAGAATGTGCGAATGCTAAATCGTCAAGGTGGATTTCAAGCAGTAGAGCTTTTAATTAAAGACCAAAAGATTAACGCGATTGGTCTAGATCTGTTGAATGAATTATCTCATGAAGAGCTTAAAATTTTTGATGGTCAAAACGGTTTAATTACTCCGGGGCTAATTGATTTGCATGTTCATTTTCGTCAGCCTGGTTTCGAAGGAAAAGAAACCATTGAAACCGGCTCAAAAGCAGCGGCTCGAGGCGGTTATACACAAGTTTGTGCAATGCCAAATCTAAATCCAGTTCCAGATAATCTAGCAGATTTTACAGCTTTGATGCAATTAAACGAGCAAGAAGCTTGCATCAAAGTACATCAGTATGCACCGATTTCACTAGAAATTACTTCCGAAAAAGAATTGGTTGATTTTCCTGCTTTAACACAAGCAGGAGCTGTTGCCTTTACCAATGATGGCAAGGGCGTTCAAACAGCTGGTTTAATGCTTCAAGCTATGCAAATGGCTGAGCAATTAGACCGACCAATTGTGGCCCATACTGAAGATAATTCTTTGCTTTTTGGAGGGGTCATGCATAAGGGGAAGGTAAGTGAAAAGTTAGGTTTACCAGGAATATACTCTGCGACTGAATCCAGTCAGATTGCCAGAGATTGTATTTTGGCTAAAGAGGCAAACTGCCACTACCATGTCTGTCACGTTTCAACTAAAGAAAGTGTAGCGGTTATTCGCGCTGCCAAAGCTGAGGGCGTAAAAGTAACTTGTGAAGTTTGTCCCCACCATCTTCTCTTGTGTGATGAAGATATTCCAACTGATGATGGCAATTGGAAGATGAATCCACCATTAAGAAGTCGCGCGGATCAAGCAGCCTTAATTCAAGGTCTACTAGATGGAACGATTGATTGTATAGCAACCGACCACGCTCCGCACATGGCAGAAGAAAAGAATCAGAGTATGCTTAAAGCACCTTTTGGTATTGTGGGATCAGAAACTGCTTTCGCTTTGCTGTATACTTATCTTGTTGAACGAGGAATTTGTAGTTTAGAACAGTTAATCAATTGGATGGCATGGGAACCAGCTAAAATCTTTAATATACCAGCTTCCGATCTTACTGTGGGGTCTATTGCTGACCTAGCTATTTTCGACATTGACCATGAATATCCAATCGATCCAAAGGAATTTGCTTCTAAATCGACCAATACACCCTTTGTAGGTTGGCAAGTTAAAGGTAAAACCTTAGCAACTATTTATCAGGGCCATCTTGTTTATCAGGCGTAAGAATATCTCATGAATTTTTGCTAGAGGCTAATGGCTATTCTTTAGAATGGAAATAAAATAAAGACAGGCTCTTTTGTTTGTGCTAAACTGAACATGAAGTTTTTAATAAATAGAGGAGTTTTATCAGTGAAATCAATAGATAGTTTGACCCTAGACGATCTAATCGAATGGCTAGCTCAAAGAGGAGAAAAGCCATACCGGGCAGATCAAATCTGGCAATGGCTTTACCGTCACCATGTGGCGTCCTACGAAGAGATGACTAATATCCCCAAAAAGATTTTAGAACCTTTATCCGAGGAATTTATTTTTTCTCCCTTAAGGGCAAAAATTGTACAGAAAGCCCAAGATAAAACCACTAAATTTTTGTTTGAATTACAAGATAAATCAATGATTGAGACGGTTTTAATGTATCATCATTATGGTATTTCAGTGTGTGTCACAACGCAAATTGGCTGTAATATTGGCTGTAAGTTCTGTGCTTCGGGTTTGATACCCAAAGTAAGAGATCTAGAAACAGGTGAGATAGTCGCTCAAATCATGTACGTTCAACGACACTTGGACCAATTAGGTCAAGGAGAAAAGGTTTCGCATATTGTGGTTATGGGTATAGGTGAGCCTTTTGATAACTATGATAACGTGATGAAATTCTTAAGAATTGTGAATTCAGATAAGGGACTAGCTATTGGGGCACGTCATATTACTGTCTCAACTTCTGGCTTAGCACCAAAAATTCGTGAATTTGCTGATGAAGGTTTACAAGTCAATCTAGCAGTTTCCCTCCATGCCCCTAACAATGAGACTCGTTCTTCGATTATGAAGATTAACCGAGAATATCCCATTGAAGAATTATTTGATGCTATTTATGAATATATTGAAAAAACCAATCGCCGGGTAACTTTCGAATACATTATGATTGATGGTGTCAATGATACACCTCAACATGCTAAAGAATTGGCAAATCTGTTGAAACCGATGCTGAAATTAGCTTATGTTAATTTGATTCCTTATAATCCGGTTGCAGAAAATTCTTTCCGGCGTTCTAAGGCTGAAAATATTGCGCAATTCTTTGATATTTTAATGAAAAACAAGGTTAATTGTGTTGTTCGTAAAGAACACGGAACAGAAATCGAAGCGGCTTGTGGGCAGTTACGGTCTCAATACGAACGTCAAAGAAGAGCTAAAACTGCTAAAAAGACTAAAGAAGAAATCCGTCAATTTTCACAAGCACGTAAAGCTGCAAAGGCAAATGAGTCTAATAATCAATGATAAAGTAATCTTAAAGCGATTAAAATAAGCCCTCAAAAACGAAGATCTTTGGTCGTGTTTTTAAGGGCTTTTACTTTTAATATTAAAAGTTCCGGAGATGTCTATCACATTCTTAAGAAAGTATGATATAATTTCCTAGATAGTCCATATAAAGGAGGGCAACTATGTATAACGCTTTAATGATTTCATTAATTGTAGTATCTATTTTGATTATTTTATTAGTTATTATGCAACCATCTAAGAGTAATGCTGCTTCAACTTTAACAGGTGGAGGAGACGATGGCTCTGTTAAATCAAAAGCACGTGGCTTTGAAGCCTTTTTAATTCGTGCTACAACCGTTTTAGGCGTGCTGTTCTTTGTCATTGCCTTAGCTTTAGCTTACTTATCGGCTAAATAATCGTTAAAGATTTTGAATAGACGCACATGTCGGCTCATTAGGCCACATGTGCGTATTTATTTAGAAACAGAGGAATTTCTTTAGTTTCCAACAAGGTTTAGATACAATGATAATAAGAGGTTAGGAGTGAAAAGTGTGATGAATGTTCCATTTGATAAGGCGGTTTATTTAGAAGGTCAAGATAAGAAGGTAGGGATCCTACTCTTCCACGCTTATACGGGATCAACACGTGATATGAACCTATTAGGAAGGCTATTGAATCGCCAAGGCTATAACGTATTAGTGCCACAATTTAGTGGTCATGATACACAAGACATCAAATCAGTTTTGGATTTTTCTCCAAATATTTGGCGTCAAGAAGCCAATGATGCTTATCATTGGATGCTAGGACAAAAATTTGAGCACCTTTTAGTCTTTGGTCTTTCATTAGGTGGAGTTATGGCTACAGATATTATTTCTCAGAAAGATTTTCAAGGAAGTGGTGGAGGAATCTTTAATGCGCCGGTTATGACTGAGGAACCGATCAATATTTCCAACTCATTTATGCATTTAGGTAAATTTTTGGCCAGTCAACGACATGATACAGAGACATTTATGGAAGAGTTTGATGATATATTGGCAGGCCATTGGCAACAAATGAAAGAATTAGAAGAAATTAAAGAAGAAATCGCTTCACAGTTGGTGAATGTTAAGGTGCCTTTTTATATCGCTCAATCAGGCCAAGATGAATTAATTGAGCCAGATGATTCTTATTTATTACAAGATCATTTGGTAAATGCACGCATTGATTTTCATTATTTCCCACATAATACACATTCCATTCCTACAAACCGTGATCGTAAGGCTTTTGAAAAATCAGTTTTAGATTTCATCAAGCAAGTGACCCAACCCTTTTAGGGTGAGAGAGGAGAATAAATTTGAGTTTATCTAGACTAGAAAAAGACATTATTGTTTTTTTACAAGGGAATAAAGAGGATTCCTTTTCGGTGGAACAGCTTTCCCAACATTTTAATTATCGCGGAACCAAAAATTATAAAAAATTAATTAAAGCTTTAGCCTTTTTGGAAAGAATTGGCGAAATTCAATTAACATCTGAGGGCCATTTTAAAGCTTTTTCTTCAAACGAAGAAGTTATAGGAGTATACAGAGCGAATGAAAAAGGCTTTGGCTTTGTATCTCATGAAGAAGGTGAAAGTGATTTCTTCGTGCCTAGAGGTAAAAACGGAGGAGCCATGGAAGGAGACACAGTCCGTGTTCGAATCGTTAAACATGTTAATCCTACAACAGGCAAAGGTTCGGAAGCTCAAGTGCTTGAAGTAATAGACCGTAAAGTTAGTCAGTTAGTTGGCGAGTTTTATGGTTTTAATCAAGAAGAACGTGAAACCACAGGCTATGTAGGATACATTAAGCCTCAAGGCGAATTTCCAGATGAGACTAAAATTTTCATTCGTCCAGATGGTATTCATCCAGCTAATCACACTATTTGTATTGTAGAAATCGCTGAATACCCAGATAGCCATAAGCCCAATGAAATGGTAGGCCTTGTGACTAAAGAAATTGGCCATAAAGACGCTCCAGGTGTTGATATACTAGCCGTTCTCTTCCAATTTGGTATTCCGCACGAATTTCCAAAAGAGGTGGTCAAAGAATCTGAAGCCGTAGAGCAAACAATTAAATCTGAAGAAATCCAAGGACGTAAGGATTTACGTGATCAATTAATCATTACAATTGATGGAGCAGATGCCAAGGATTTAGATGATGCCATCAGTTTAGAAAAAATTTCGGATAAAGAGTACCAATTAGGTGTCCATATTGCCGATGTATCGCATTATGTAAGACCAGACACTGCTATTGATCGCGAAGCTTATGAGCGAGGAACATCTGTTTATTTGACAGATCGCGTGGTCCCTATGTTACCGCAAAGATTGTCTAACGGTATTTGTTCTTTGAATCCTCATGAGGATCGCTTAAGTCTAACTTGTGAGATGGTGATTAATAATCAAGGGCAAGTAATTAAGCATCGCATTTTCAAATCAGTCATTCATTCATCCTATCGGATGACCTATTCAGATGTGAATGCTATTTTAGATGGTGATCCAACTTTAAGACAAGATTATCAAGAAATTGTTCCTATGTTGGAGGACCTGGCTGAGTTACATGATATTCTCTATCAGATGCGTCGACATAGAGGAGCACTCGATTTTGATGCGCCTGAAGCCAAGATTTTGGTAGACGAAAAAGGACACCCGACAGAGATTGTTTTACGTGAGAGGTTTACTAGTGAACGCTTAATTGAATCCTTTATGCTAGCTGCTAATGAAACGGTGGCCAAAGATTATTTAGCTAAGCAGCTACCCTTTATCTATCGAATTCATGAGCAGCCAGACTCTAATAAAATAGACCGTTTTGCGGAATTCATCTCAAGTTTTGGGGTCATTCTTAGGGGAAATACTGAAGATATGGCACCGAGGGCCTTGCAAGAGGCGCTTAAACAGGTCAAGGGTGAAGATTACGAACAAGCTGTTTCAACTATGATGCTAAGGTCGATGCAACAAGCCAAGTATTCAGATGAAGCAGCAGGTCACTTTGGTTTAGCAGCAGAAGACTATACACATTTCACTTCGCCAATACGCCGTTATCCTGATTTGATTGTTCACCGTCTAATTAGTCAATATTTATTAGGCAATCCTTCAAATAAGGAGATTTCTAAGTTAGAAGATCAACTGCCAGCTATAGCGACTCATGCTTCTAAAATGGAGCGCCGGGCGGTTGATGCAGAAAGAGAAACTGATGCTCTCAAGAAGGCTGAGTATATGATGGATAAAGTTGGAGAAAGTTTCTGGGGAACTATTTCATCGGTTACCTCTTTTGGAATTTTTGTAGCGCTTCCCAATACGGTAGAAGGACTTGTCTCTATTCAAAATTTAGATGATGACTATTATCATTTTAATCCAGAACACATGCTGTTGATTGGTGAGCGGACACATAAAATCTTTAGAATCGGGCAAAGGGTTAAAATAGAGGTTGGTAATGTCAGTATCGAAGATCGACAAATTGATTTTAAGCTAATTGAAGCAGAAGCAGTAGAAGGTATCGATCCAAAAATCATTCAATCTTCAAAAAAAAATAAGAAAAAGAATAAATCGAACAGACAAAACAAATCAAATAAAGCGAATCCTAAAATGGGTAAAAATTTAGCAGGTAAAAAAATTTCTGCTAAGGGAAACTTTAAGAAAGCAAAAAGAACTAAGAAAAAGAAATACTAGGAGTCCATCAGATGCTAGTAGGTGATGTAAAATAGACTCCTAGCACTAGCAAGGAGATTTTATGGCAAATAATAAAGCAGTACACGATAAACCACTGGCCCAAAATCGAAAGGCCAGACATGATTATGAGATTATTGATACTTATGAAGCGGGTTTAGTCCTCAAAGGAACAGAAATTAAATCCATTCGAGCAGGAAAAATAAATATTCAAGATGGCTTTATTTCAATCTATGGGGGCCAAGCCTGGGTAAAGAATGTTCATATAAGTCCTTATGACCATGGTAATTTATTTAATCATGATCCTTTAAGAGATCGAAAGTTATTATTACACCATAAGGAAATAGTGGATATGGACCAAGCAACGCGTCAGAAGGGAATGACCATTGTTCCCCTAAAGGTTTATTTAGTTAGGGGTCGAGCTAAGCTATTAATAGGAGTTGCACGTGGTAAACATCACTATGATAAGCGACAGGCGCTCAAAGAACAACAAGCTAAGCGAGATATTGATCGGGCTCTCAAAGTAAGATAAATTAAAACAGCAAGCACTCTGGAGGATTTGAGAATGCTTGCTGTTTCTTCGTTAACTGGCCTTAGAATCCTGATAAAGATTCCCATGCCATTGGAGGAGGTAATTTAGTTGAGGTAAGTCTTGTTTCTTTTCGAATGACTCACCAGAAGAAAGCCTTGAGTCGAAAATTAATTCGTCCCTAGAACTTAAAACCTTACTTGTTCCTGAATTAAATTCAATCTGAAACTCTTTTTCAATGGTTCCTACCCATTGCGATTCTTTTTGTTTAGTAAGTTGTTTGTTTAGCCGATAGCCTTGCGAACTGAGGAATATTTGACTAGCATCGAAAGAGCTTTCCTTAGAAGAATTAGGAAAAAGAGTCACTTGGCCATTAGCTAACCATTCGCCATCAGCTTCTATTATTGAAAAGCTTGACTCAAAATTGGATGGATATTCTATAAAAATAAGCGTTTTATAGAGTAAAAGTAAAGACTCAATGTCTAAAGTATCAACTTCGATTAAGTTGACTGTTTGAATTAAGGAATCACTTGTAAACAGGCCCAAGTCATTTAAGCTTTCTTTTTGTAGAAGTTGGCATTCTCTTTGAATAGATTCTTCTATGCTTTTTGTCCATTGGTCTTGGAGAACAGGACGCAGGTTAAAATCTGTTAAAAGAGTTTGAATTTGTAATTGGTAATAATTATTTGACTGGTGGATTCTTTGTCTTTGGAGAGCATTAAGTTGAATGACTCCTAAGTATATAACTTGGCTTAACATCATAAAACATAATACCATTGGTAGGATAAGCCCTTTTTTATGTTTCATCAAAATCTTCCGTTCTTATGTAATCAGTATGAAAGGTATGTGAGAAGATTTGACCATTGGTTAGCTCCACGGAGATTGTTATAAAAGGTTTTTCGGAATTTAGATGCCAAGATTTTACTTGAAAGAGGTAAGGGTGATGTCCGGGTCTGCGATAAATCTTTTGATTTCTTAAAATGACTGAGCTCTGTTCATAGTAATCCTCTTTGAGACAAAGATTTATTTCTTGTTCAGAGACACCTATAATTAAAAAATGATCAAATTCACTTTCCATCATCAGTGTGAAGTGCTGCCAATCTAGCGAACGATCTTGCCGCATATTTTCATCTAATTTGCGGTAATGTGAAACACTTATCATGAGAGTGTTCATTATTAAAGCAACAATAGAGAGTGTAATAAGGCACTCAATTAAAGTGAAGGCCCATTTTGACTGTTTATAAGGTTTGAATAGCTTGAATTTCAATCTGATAGGCACTCCCTCTCTTAAACTCTATTTGACAGGAATTAGTGTCGCATGAAAAATCATCAACCTCGACTGAAAATAATAATTGGTAACTTTCCATTGTAGATTGAATAAGTGTCTCTTTTTTTATTGAATCTAAATCAGAAAGTTGAATGTCCGCCAGTTGATAAAATAATTGCCATTCATTATTTTCTGATTTTAATTGTTTAAAAGTCCTTAATTCTTGGTTAAAACTGGGTAAATAAAAGCTCAAAATCCAAGACAAGATCAATAAACCTACTAATGCTTCAATTAGACTACTTCCCTTTTTGCTCCTTAAAAACAAATTGACCACTTCCTAGTTGAAAAACAAGCTCAAAATTATCGCCTTCTGCATTTTCAAAGTAAACAGTTTCAAAATCATTAATACGACCACTACTTAAGTAATAAAAAGAAAAAGAATTAAGTAAATTTAAATGTTTAGGGAGTTTGAGTTGACTAAAATTTTTGCGGGATTCTACTTGCCAGAAGTAGACTACTCCTCTTTTACTAAAGACAATCTGAACTGGATCTTGATCAATAATTGCTTTATCTTGAGCTAAATGTAGCTGACTCTTCAGTTGGTCTTTAAAAACTTTTGTCTGATAATCAGCTTTTAATTGTTGATAGGGTAAAGCAATTAGCAAAATCATCAATATACTAAAAATTGAAAGTACGCACAAAGCTTCGATTAGGGTAAAGGCTGATTGATTTTTTGATTTCATTAAGGGGTCAGTATTTGACTGAGGACTTCAGCTTCAATTCTCTCAGTCGCTTCGTCTGCTTGCTTTTGAGTGAGGTAACCTTCAGCAACCAAAGTTTCTAAGCTTAAAGGCTCTTGGGTATCCTCTACTAGATAATAGGCATCCGCTTGAGTTTCAACAATCTCTGTGATATTTTCAACTGCTTGTTGGTCAATACGATCTTTTTGGCCAGAAACATTGGGAATAATAATAGCCATTAATAGTGAAACAATAATAAGAACAATTAGCATTTCGATAAGTGTGAACGCTCTTTTAGACTTTAATATTTGACAAGACTTGACTTTTCTGATGGTTCTTTCTTTCATAATAGCTCCTTTTCATATCTCCATGGTTAACATCGGCAACATTAGAACAAGGTACATGGCCATTACAATAATAGCGATAATTAAAAACAGTATGGGTTGCACTAAAGTGAGCTTCTTATTAAGATCTTCGACCACCTCCTCAAATATTTTTTTAGCATAAAGCTTACATTTTTGACCGGTCTGACTGGTTAGTTCACCCTGATATATGACTAAACTAAGTGTTTTAGTGAAAATACCCATGTTTTCTAATGAATCGCTCAACTCGCTCCCAGCCAAAAATTGTTGCTGCAGATAATCAGCTATTTCACTGATTAAAGGATCAATGGGATATGAGATTAAAAGATCTAGTGTCTCTTGCATGGAAAAGCCAGCTGCGTAAAAATATGAAAGTTCATCAGCTAGACGATAGGATACATATTTCCTAATTAGCTTTCCAAAGAGAGGTATCTTAACTAAGTGTTGAAATCTGTTAATAACAGGGAGTCTTAATAAATAAAAATCAATAGCTAAGTAAATAATTAAAGTGACTGCTAAAAAGCTGATGCTAATTTGTGGAAGAAAGGTAAAGAGAATGAGTAAATAACGAGCTAATAAATGAGTTTTTAAAATTTCTTGATCGATGAAGGATAAAATATGTGGAAGCATCCAATGTCTCATTGCAAACAATAAGCAGGAGAGAAAAAGCATTAAAAAACAGGGATAGATAAGTGTTTTTATTAATTTTTTTTGATAGCTTCTAATCTTTTTTAAATGGTTTACAATTTCAAAAAGCGCTTGAATAAATCGGCCTTGTCTTTGAGCAAAAAATAATTGAGCGGCAATTCGGTTTGAATACCCATAGTTTAAAAGAACTTGATCAAAGCTTTGTCCTACATTTAATTTTTCCAGCATTTGATTAATAATTAAAATTCTTTTAGGTAATAGTATTTTCATAAATTGCAGACTTTGATAAATTGAGAAACCTTCATCAAGCATTTCAGCTAAAACCTGTAAAAAATATATTTTTTCCTCTTGATTAAAGAGCAATTTTTCTTTATTAAAGAACTTCAAAGTGTTCATACTCTTTTTTAGTGATGTATCCATAGGCCCATGCCTTTCTTAGTTGATGATTAAGGGGCGAGAAGTTTAAAGGTAAATTAAAATGATTCAAATATTCTTTCAATTGTTGGCCATCTAATATTTCGAACAAAGCGGCTCGGTGAAATTTTTTAGGAATATGATTGCAGGATACTTGAACACTACTTTTACAAAAAGGACAAAAGCGAGGCACTAGTCTTTGTGAGATGACACCAATGAGAGATTGTTTTAATTGTTGCTCACTAATGGTTAACTCTTTAAGACGCGCAATCACTCCGAAAGTATCTTTAGCATGGATCGTTGCAATCATCAAATGCCCGGTTAATGCACCTCTTAAAGTCATACGCGCCGTCTCCTCATCCCGAATTTCTCCAATAAAAAGAATATCGGGATGATGTCTGAGTGATGATTTAATCAGTAGGTCATAAGAAATACCTATTTTTTCATTTACCTGCGTTTGTAAAAAAGAAGCTTCTTTGATTTCTACAGGGTCCTCCATAGTAATAATTTGTAACTTTTCTTCATTCATTCTTTCTCTTAAAAGTTGATAGATCGTCGTGGTTTTACCTGAATTGACTGGGCCAGAAATTAAAATCATCCCTGATTTTCTTCTAATTAATTTCCGAATGCGGTCAATTTGATTGGGAAAGTAGCTGTTGATTTGTTGAAAATTATGAATTTTACTAAAAATCACTCGAACCACTAAGGACTCTATGAGGTTGACGTTAGTAATAGTGGACAATCTTAATTCAATCGTTTGTTCTTCTGAGATCTTAAACGGACAAGCACCTGATTGGGGCCGTCTTTTTTCACCGACATCCATATTGGCTAAAAATTTATAATGAGCGATTATTTTTCTTCCTAGACTCAAAGGGACATTTTTGTGGAAGTGGAGTTGACCATTGACTCGAAAGAAGATTTGATAGTTATCAATTATTGGCATGAAATGAATATCGGAAGCCAACAAACTGATGGCCTCGTTAATCAATGATTTAGAAAGTTCTTCGATCATCAACTCACCCTTTTGATTAGTCTAATGATAAATACAAGATAAAGGTTAAAAGGGTGCTTATATTTTTTCTCAAATAAGCGTCTCAGTGTCTAACTATACCTATATATGAAAGTATGATAGAATAAATTGACAACGAGTGTTTAGCTCACCCACCAGTTGAAATAAAAAATAATAAAGGAGTTTTATTACATGATTTTTAAAGTAATGTACCAAGAAAGTAAAGATCAAGTTCCAACAAGAGAAAGGACACTTTCCCTTTATCTTGAAGCAGAAAATCGCGTAGAAGCGATTGAAAAAGTGACTCAAAATACATCTTACAACATCCAATATGTCCAAGCCTTAGATGAGGCGCATTTGGCATATGAAAAAGAACAAGCAGGCTTTAAGTTGGTGGAGTTCTAAGATGTCAGTAAATATTAAAAATAATGAAGTAGGCGTATTTGCCTTAGGCGGTTTAAATGAAGTTGGTAAGAATATGTATGGCGTCCAATTTCAAGATGAAATTATCATTATGGATTCTGGTGTGATGTTCCCAGAAGACGAATTGTTAGGTATTGACTATGTCATTCCTGATTATCAATACCTATTACAAAATCGTAATAAGATTAAGGGAGTTATTATCTCTCACGGTCACGAAGACCATATAGGTGGAATTCCATTCTTATTGAAAGAGATAAACGTGCCTATCTATGCTGGCAAGTTAGCCTCAGCTTTAATTCGTAATAAATTACAAGAACGTGGACTGTTGCGTGATGCAGAAATTCATGAAATTGATGAAGATTCTGTGATCCGTTTCCGTAAAACAAGCGTTAGTTTTTATCTAACAACTCACTCCATTCCAGAAGCATATGGTGTGGTAGTTAAAACACCTCCTGGAAATATTGTCTTTACAGGAGATTATAAGTTCGATTTCACACCGGTAGGCAAACCAGCCGACTTACATAAGATGGCACGAATTGGTGAAGAAGGAGTCCTATTATTACTAGGTGATTCAACAAATGCCGAAGTACCAACCTTTACTAATTCAGAAAAAATTGTCGGCCGTTCGATTCGCAACATTATCCAAAAAGAAGAAGGACGCGTTATTTTCGCTACTTTCGCATCCAATGTGTCTCGATTGCAACAAGTCGTAATGACAGCCTATGAGACAGGTCGTAAGATAATTGTTTTCGGTCGTTCGATGGAATCTTCCATTAAGACAGCTAGAGAATTAGGTTATGTGGATGACAAAGGGGCAGATATTTTCATTGAACCAAGAGATATTAATAAATATCCTGCTAATAAGATTTTAATTCTATGTACTGGTTCACAAGGGGAGCCAATGGCAGCTTTAAGCCGTATCGCTAATGGTACGCACCGACAAATTTCGCTTCAACCTAATGATACCGTTATTTTCTCTTCTTCACCTATTCCAGGAAATACTATGAGTGTTAACCGTGTCATCAATCAATTAAGCGAGCAAGGTGCCAAAGTGATTCATGGAAAGGTCAATAATATTCATACTTCTGGTCACGGTGGTCAGCAAGAGCAATTATTAATGCACCGTTTAATGAAGCCTAAATATTTCATGCCAGTTCATGGGGAATATCGCATGTTAAAAATCCAATCGGAATTAGCTCAGATGACTGGGATTCCAAAAGAAAATTGCTTTATTATGTCTAATGGCGATGTTCTAGCTCTTACTGCCGACTCTGCTCGTGTAGCAGGACGCTTTCCTGCTCAGGATGTATATGTCGATGGTAATGGTATTGGTGATATTGGTAACATTGTACTGAGAGACCGTAAAGCTCTGTCAGAAGAAGGACTAATCATTGTTTCAGCTACTATTGACTTTGAAGCTAAACAATTGATTGCCGGACCGGATATTATGTCTCGAGGCTTTATTTACATGCGAGAATCAGCAGACCTGATCAATGATATTCAAAATAAGGCGCGCGCAATTATCAACCGCGGCTTAAATGAGTCAGGCGCTAATATAAATGAACGGAGCGTGCGAGATCTATTGCTCAGTCAATTAGAACCGGCTATTTATCAGAAGACGCAGAGAAATCCGATGATTATGCCGATTTTATTAGATATTAATAAAGGGGTAAGACCTCATCAAACGAAGTAGTAGTTAGTATTAGAGTTAAAACAAGTAAAGGAGCGATCATATGTATAGAATCAACAAATTACGTCAATCACTTAAAGAACAAAAATTCGATGCAATCTATGTAACGGATATGTTAAATATAAGATATTTAACCGGCTTTACCGGCTCGGCTGGTGCCGTATTTGTAACTCAAGATAAGGCCTTCTTTATTACCGATTTCCGTTACAATACTCAAGCTAGTCATCAAGTTAAGTCTGCAACAGTTGTTATCCATCAAAACGGAGTAGATCAAGAAGTTAAAAACTTAATCGATCAAGAAAAGGTTCAAACACTAGCCATAGAAGCAGATAATATGAATGTCAGTCAATATCTAAAAATTAAAGATCTATTTGCAGCAGATATTAAAGCAAGTCAAGGGTTAATCGAAAAAATTCGCTTAATTAAAGATGAATCGGAACTTGAGACCATTCGACAAGCATGTGAAATTACCGATCAAGCGTTTGAACATATCTTAACCTTTATTAAACCTGGTGTAACTGAAATTCAGGTTGCTAATGAGTTAGAAGCTTTTCTTAAGGATAAAGGATCAACAGGCATGTCTTTTGATACTATTGTCGCTTCAGGTGAACGCTCTGCCATGCCTCACGGTGTAGCGAGTGAAAAAGTGATTGAAGATGGCGATATTGTGACGCTAGACTTTGGTTGCTACTATAAAGGTTATTCGTCTGACATGACTCGTACGATTGCGGTAGGATCGATATCAGATAAAATGAAAGAAGTCTATGAAATTGTACTTGAAGCACATCAACGCGTAATCAGAGAGGCTAAAGCTGGCATGACTGGTAAGGAAGTAGATGCGATAGCTCGTGATTATATTACGGAAAAAGGCTATGGTGAGTACTTTGGACACTCTACTGGCCACGGTGTCGGTTTAAATGTCCATGAAGAACCTGCAGTCTCTAGTCGTTCTGAAGCGGTTTTAGAGACGAACATGGTAATTACTGATGAACCCGGTATTTACTTACCAGGTATCGGTGGTGTTCGCATTGAAGATGATTTAATTGTGCAAGCAGATCGTGTAATACCAATCAACCGTAGTCCCAAAGAATTAATAATTATATAGGAGGCTAAAGGATGTTAAATAAACAAACTGTCGCATTTGAATCTCTCAGCGAACAATACTTAGGCGAAATTAATATTACGATGGGTGTCTTGGAAGACATTGCAGCCAAAGCTGCTTCAGAAATTGATGGTGTACTTAGTTCATCACAAAAAAAAGAAGCAGGAAAATTTTTGCGTATTCAAGGATCAGGTGTTAATGCTAAAATGCGTCAAATTGAAGACCGTATTTCGATTGATATTAATGTAAGCATTGCTTACGGTAAAACAGTTCCAGTTATAGCCGCTGCTATTCAAGAACGTGTTAAAGAACAAATTCTATACATGACAGATCTTATCGTCAGTGAAGTGAATGTTCATGTCCAATCGATTGATACAGAACCAAAAATGAATTCAGAGTTAAAAACTATTAGGAATAGCGAAAAAGAAATCGGAGAATAGGATGAAAAAATTATCACGTCATCAGCTAAGAGAAAAAGCAGTCCAGAGTTTATATCAATTAGTAATTGCTAGTGACCAGTTTCAAAGTGAGGATGCTGTAGAATTCGCTTTAGAAGCCGGTAATGATCCTGAGAAGGGATACTCAGGTGAGATAGATTCTTATCTAATAACCTTAGTTAGAGGAGTAAGAGACAATCAGTTGGCGTTAGATGATATGATTAAACAATATCTCAGCCAATCTTGGACTCTTGATAGAATAGCAAGTATTGATCTAACCATTTTACGCTTAGCTTTTTTTGAAGTGCTCTTCATTGACGAAGAGAAAGTTCCAGCCAAAGTAGCGGTTGACGAAGCGATTGAATTATCTAAGACTTTTTCAGATGATCGATCACGACAATTTATCTCAGGTGTTCTCGCTAAACTTTTAGCTAACCAAATCTAAATGGCGCCAGAAGAAGAATGTGAAGAAATTATTCTTTTTCTGGCTTTTTTCTTATAAGAATTTATTAAAGAAATGGGTATAACTTGTATAAGTATTTTAGGATGGATATAATCAAAGTGTCATCATATTAATTTAAAAGGAGCATAAAATTATGAAAAAACAAAAAGTTTTACTACTTGCTTTAGCTGCTTTAACAACTTTTCCAGCCAGTATGCCTTTGATTAGCCAATCAGCTATGGCAGTTGAACAGGCTGAGCAAACTTTGCAAGTAGAAAAATTAGCTTTAGGAGCGACTTTAAATTCACAACAAGCCCAACAAACCATTCAATTATTAGGCGCTAATCAGGTAACTCCTGAGAATACAATTTATGTTGACGGTGTGATGATTGATCGCTATTTAAACATTGGATCAGATGCTTCAACAGATGTATACTCGTCCGTATATATTAAGCCTCAAGCACCTGGTACAGGAATTAAAGTTCAAATTGTAACGCCTGAAAATATCACTGCTGTTTCAGCGACAACCTATCAAAATGCAGCTATTACTGCAGGGGCTCAAAATGCTTTATTAAAAATTGGTAGTTTTTTACCTGTAACGGGTGAGGGGGCACTTACTGGCTTATACGCTCTATTAGAGTCACAAGGTGTAGAAGTTAAGCAGCATGACATGCAAACGGCACAAAAAGAAATTTCTGTCGTAAATAATGTTAGGACTGAAACAGGGTTAACCGATGCACAAGTAAACGTAATTATTGCTGAAATTAAGAAAGAAGTTGCTGCTCAAGTTCAAAATAATGGTCAAGTAAACTCGACTGAAATTGTAAACACAGTTGTAAATAATGTTATTAATAACACTAATATTGAAGGCGATGGCAATGTTGTCGATAATTCAGTTGCTACCGATGTAGAGATTTCTAATCAAACGAAGCAAGAATTAGAGCAATATGCCAATGATTTTGCCCAGACCGATGCTGCTGCTAATGAAGACACTGTTCAACAACTAGATGCATCAATCGAAGACAAAAAATGGGACAATATTCTTGCTCAACTAGAGCCTAAAATGACTATTGATGAAATTAAAGCAGTAGAAACACCTGATTTTTCTGATACTGAAAAGTATCACGAAATTTTACCTGCTTTATACAATCGTTTCAAGCAAGCAGTCGATCAGGGGATCCGTGTAGATGATATCTATGCCCATACCTTTATCATTGAAGCCATCCAACCAGAGCTTACAGTTGAAACGAAAGCAGAGTTAGATAATTTTAGAGAATTGCTTTATCAATATACAGCTTCTTTTGAAGGAGATTTAAAAGCAGCGGCTGAAAATGAAGGCTTTGAATTCCAACCAATCAAAGATCTGTGGATGGCTAAATTACAAGAAGCTGAAAATCTTGAAAGTTCTGATGCATCCTTAGCTGAGATAATTCAGTTAATAGCTAACGCTACTGGATTTGCTCCACAAGTTTATACCTATACTGACATTGAGCAAGACGATAAAGTAATTAGTCTATCTGTAGCAGAAGATAGCTCTACTAAGATCACCACAGTAGCACGTTTTGAATACGATTTAGAAACTGGAGTAATTAGTGAAGTTGACCCAGTATCCATGGAAGCTGTGCCATTAAATCAGGATACCTATGATTTCAATGCTGTTTATGGTGTCAATGTTGAAAATAATTATATTGCTAATAAAATCCCAGTTGATTATAGGATTCCTGGTTACACACCAGTTGAATCCACTGAAGAAGAAACAACTTTAGAAGAAATAGTTGAAGAGCCAGTTGATTCTGTAGAAACTCAAACCCCTGCAGAAGAGCCAACAGAAGAACTTCTTGAGGAAGAAGCACCAAGTGAAGAAAGCGTGGATGAGACAGTTCCAACTGAAGAGACAGAGAGTGTCGATCCAGTGTAAACTGATAGATGGTCTTAAGCTATAAAAAGAACCAGGGTCAATGATTGCCTGGTTCTTTTTGTTGTTAGACGATAATACATATGTGACATAAAACAAATAAAAATAGGGAGCTTCTGATACACTAAAGATATACAAACAACTTAGCGAAAGGAAGCTCCCATGAAAAATATTA
>NZ_JBNUPE010000017.1:0-25344 GCF_050409585.1 Facklamia sp. P9177 | reverse complement strand
TCAGAAGCTCCCTATTTTTATTTGTTTTATGTCACATATGTATTATCGTCTAACATTTTAACTTTTAGCATTTTTTATCTTTATTAAAGTCCTTTGCAATAAAATAGCAAACTCTCTTAACTCCAGCGATGAGCCATAAGAGTTTGCTCAAACTGATCTGCATATGACTGATAAGCTAGACGCTAAGCATTAAGGCTATTCTAATGTTTAAGGACGCTCTTGGGTCGGTAACATCAACTCCTAATAATTCTTGACATTTCTCAATACGATATTTGACGGTATTTCGATGAACAAATAGTATATTGGCAGTTAACGTTGTCTCACACTGATTATCTAAGTATACCTTAAGGGTTTCACGTAATTCTTTTAAATTATTTGTTTGAGGATAAGCTAACTCTTTTAGTACTGATTCGCAAAAATAATTAATATCTTTACTGTCGATATCGTGAAAAAGATGTTGAACTCCCGAATTGTTATAATAGCTAATAGTCTCTTTATTATAATCTGTCAATCGAGCTTTAAATGCTAAGGACGCTTGGTCAATCGACCTGGATACTTGATCAATTGAACTGACTGATTCGCCGACGCTAAAAATCATGTCAATATTAACCAGTTTTAACAAATCATCATGACACTGCATTAATTTCTCATCCAGATTACCGACATGATTTTGTAAGATTAGATAGAGATGGGCATTAGCGTCTGTTTGAAATAAAAACATATCCTTAAAATATTCTTGACCATAAATTTTTAGAAAATCTAAAATTAACGCATATTTTTCATAGAGTTTAACTGTTTTTAATTTAGGTTCCAGTGCACTTGAAACATTTACTTCAACAGCCAAGTAATAGTTGGAGTCAACATATTTAATTTCTTCAATCGTTTTATAAAGAATCCCTTTATTTAAGGTATCTCCTCCCATAGTCTCTAACATAAAACTAGAGGAAGTGTGTAAATAGCTGGAAAAAACTTTTTCCGTTTTATAAAGAATATAGGAAAGAACTAATTTGGCTTGATCAATCGTAAAGGCAGATATGGGGTAGGTCATATTCTCTGGGTTTAATATGAGCAAGTAATGGGGAAAGTATTTAAATACAAAGACACTGCTGGCAGAGATTAGAAGTGTCTGGTCATTTTCATCTTTCATTTTAAAATAATCATTAGGGACTTGTTTTTGTTTAAATCGCTTTTGAAACTGCTCCTGCAACGATTGAATAAGAAGTGGTTTTTTAGTGAAATGATGCGAATAACTCACCGCTTTTTTTATTGGGCTCAAGAGAATAATCGGACATTTAATGATTTTACTGAATTCATTGATTACTTTATCAATGGAAGTATTGTTAAGTAAAAGGTCTGAGAATTGCTTTTGAATACTTAGCGCAAACTCAATTTCTTCTTTTCGTTGATTCCAGATATAATTTGAAATTTGATGGAGTAAGCGTCCGAGTGGATATTTATCAGGTATATTAATAATAGGAAAGTTGCGCTGATTGGCATAATCAATCACTTTGGGATGGAGTTCTCCATTAAGAAAACGTCCTGATTTAATGGCTAAACCTACTCCTTTAGCACGAATTAATGAATCGATAAAGGGAATCATCTGCAACTGATCATCTTTAAAAATCATTCCGGTTGTAAGAATTAACGTCTCCGGACTGATATAAAACTCAACATCGGGTGTTTCAGTTATTTCGACGTTACTAACTTCTTGGTGTTCAATTGTTTTTCTATCTGTTAATAATTTAATCTCCGAGAGGTAGTCGATTGTTAATAATTTTTCTACGGATACCACACAAACCATCTCCTTAGTAAACTCATTATACCAAGAGATTTAATTCCTTCCTACTTTTACAAGCCATCTTTTATAGGATATAAAACAACTTAGACTGAGACTAACCAAAATAACAATTTCTTGCTTGAGCAATTTTATAACTGATTTTCATCTTCCTTTTTTAAAAGACTTGACGCTTATCACTTTCTTCAATATAAAAAATAGTCTAGCAATTGATAGATTGTTAGACTATTTTTAAATTTATTAATTATCTTGTTTTTTCTAAGCTTATGTGGTTTATTCAGCAAAAGCACCTTTATTACCATACTGATTAAAATGAACAGTATCTGACTCAAGGTAATCGATAATATGTTTTGGAATATCAATCCCTTTTTCAAGATTACGTTCTGTGCTTAAAACCGCTAATTCTCCAGGATAGTAGACCTGATCGAAGCCATCAGCTGGTTTGATAGCATGCAACTCCTCTACCATCTGTTCAATATTGGAAGTAAATTGATCCAAGCTAGTAAAGCGTGCTGGGTCGACCGCGATATAAACGTGTCCTAAGTCTCTGCCCTTGTCTAAATCATTATACATTGAAGAGACACTCTTACCAAAAGGTAAGCCAAAGAGCATACCCGAAAGAATATCAACAATCATCATTAAACCATATCCCTTGGGACCCGCAATTGGTAAAAGACCTGCTACTTTATGTGGATCGGTGGTCGAATTACCTTCAGCATCAACTGCCCAGGTATCCGGAATTGACTCGCCCTTTGAACGCGCATCCAAGACTTTGCCCCAAGCTTGAACAGTGGTTGCCATATCAAAGAAGATTGGACGACCCTCCTTGCGAGGTGCACCAAAAGCAATCGGATTGGTTCCAAAATAATTTTCAGACCCTCCAAAAGGCACTACCATAGGATCAGATTGTGTCATCGACAGGCTAACATAACCAGCTTCTGCCAACTTCTCAACATAGTAAGCTAACATACCTGTATGACTAACATGGGTGACTCCTACCATGGCAATTCCATTTTCTTTTACTAATTCGATGACTTTTTCTAAAGCAAGATTAGCAATATAATGTCCTTGACCATTGTCACCATCAAAAGTAGCTGTCGCAGGACCTGTTTTTGTATAAGTAATCTTCGGTTCTTTGGTCACGCCCCCCTTGGCAATGCGTTCAGCATAATATGCAACACGAACAGCTCCGTGAGAATGAATATCAGATAAATCAGCATAAGTTAAGTGTTTAGCCGTTTCTAAAGCCGAATCTTCTGGTAGTCCTGCTGCCATTAACTTCTTTTTTATTAAGTCTTGTAGACGACTGGCTTGAATTTTTACTGTTTCATTTTTATCTGTCATTTTATCCTCCTATAGTTTAGGGTTGCGGTTAGCATCTTTAGAATAAACATAAGATAAAGGTTCGTCACGTCCAACAGCATAAGCGCATTGTAAAGAATATCTTCCCATAAAGATGTAGTCACCTTTTTCGACCGGGAACCACTTATTATCAAGGTTATACATTCCTTGACCAGAAAGTAGATAAGCACCATGTTCTTGATAGTGGGTTTCGATATATCCATGACTAGCTCCTGGTTGGAATTCAAGAATATGAATATTCATATCAAAGCCAAAATCATCTGTTGGCAAGAAGTTCCATAAGAGGACGTCTTTCATACCTTCATACTCAATTGGTTGTAAATCAGCTTTATTACCCACCACTTTATGCGCTTCATGACCTTCAATAGCATCATAACGTCGTTGGTACAAGAAAACTTCTGTTATCTCTTTTTGAGCATTTTCTAGATACATTAATTGATCTACTGGGAAGAAAGCGTAGCCACCATCTGTTAATAGGTGTTCTTCTTTACCATCACTTACTTTTAATTTGCCTGAGATAACATAAGCAAATGTTTCAAGCCCTTCTCCACCAAAACCACGTTCGTTCTTACCGCCTTCTTGGAACTCTGCAATATAATCATTAAAGCTAGCGCCAAGAGCAGGTGAGCCTAAAATTGAAATCAAAACATTTTCAAATCCTGGAATCTGATTATTCACTAAACCATCATGCGGTAAAATTGCATATAAGTCTTTCTCAACCACAGCACGGCTTTCTAATAAACCATCTCTATAACCTGTTTTATTGTTTTTATATCCCATTTAAACCTCTCCTTTTAAAAGTTTGTTTTTTAGTATTAGTTGTAAGTAAAATTGTGCTCCCAAGAGCATATCATTACCTGAAGTGTGCCCATACGATTGGATTGCACGAATTGATTGACTTAACTGATCAGTTGCTTGATTCTCTATCGCCTCAATCAATTTCAGCCATATCGGATTGACTTGTCTTGCTAAAGCAGCATGATAATAGGCTTGACTAACTTTAGTTGTTGCTTTTACTTTCAGCGCTTGCTGGATGAGATTAGATAATATTACACAGGTTTGTTCAAACGAAGCAATTGGACCTCGGCGACTTAAGAGACTCTGTTCCATAACTAGCATTCCTTGTAAAAAGTCATCTCCCGAAGGAGTTAGTCCAAGCCCTTTACCAAAAAGAAATTGGACTAAATCTGACATTTTAGCTGGATCAGTCAATAAATCATTTTGTAGATCGCCAAGCAATTTGTTTTGATAGTAATTTTGCAGTGTAGCTAACTTATTAAAAGCCGATTGCTGATAAACTTTGGCTTTTCTCAGGCTATCAATAAGCTGTTTTAAATCTTTAACGGTTAGCTTTAAAGAATAAGCGGGTAAACAACAAGAATATCTTTGATAGTCGACTAGATCAATTTTTAGGGGTAAAGGGCGCGTATAGACAATCCATGAATGGTTACGCTGTCGAATTTGTTCACCCGGCTTCAGACAGCGCATCAACTGATTAAACACTTGCTTGTTTTCTAACTGAACGCCTATTACAGAAGCCTTTTCTTGATTAACTGCTGAAAGATAAATCAGTTGTTGTGAACCCTCTGTCTTTCTTGTGACTAAATTAATCCCATGTTCAAAGACAGAGTCGACCCAATATATTTGATCTTCTAAGGGGAAAAGATAAGTCGAGATCAATAGGGCTGTTTTATCCGCTACTAGCTTATTCATCCACCTTAATTCCTAATGATTCCGCAAAAGCTACTAAAGCTTTTTCAAAGCAAGCAATCGGAGCAGTAACCGTTCCAGCACCTACTTGACCGACACCTGCTTTCTTATGTGCAATACCAGTATTAATAATTGGTTCAATTCCTGTTTCAACAACTTTACGAATATCGATTCCTAAGTTAGCTCCACGGAAATCCCAAGTTGGAATAGACCAGTTAGGGTTTTGTGCGCTGACTATTTTTGCTTGTTCATTGGAAATGCGAACTGCGTCTTCAAAACCACCTGCACCGATAAAGCGTGTCACTCCAGGGGCCGCTACAATGGCTGAACCACCTAAACCGATAGTCTCTGTAATTGCAGAGTCTCCGATATCCTTACTACCGTCTTCTTCACTATAACCAGTGAAATATAGACCCTTCGGCGTATTAACAGGTGCAGTAAACCATTGGTCACCCATGGCTGCAATACGAACACCAAAGTTTTCACCATTACGTGCCATAGTGGTAACAATACAGCCTTCTTGAATCTTACGTGCGTAGTCAACAATCGCTTTGCCAGTAGCCATCGCAATATTGAGGAAGAACTGGTCGGTATCCGCTAAGAATTGAATCACTTCCTGCTTTTGTTTAGCATCAATATCTAAGGATGTAATGATTGGAGCAATTTCTTTTAGGAATACAAGGGAAGCCGCAATATTTCTTTGGTGGAATTCATCACCCATGGTAATGGCTTTAGCAATCATAACATTGACATTAATACCACCTTCAATTTGACGTAACGCTTGTCCTAATACAGGCCCTAATACATCACGCATCCATTCAAGACGAGTAATAACTTCCTCATTGTTGGCTCCGAAACGTAATACCGTTCCGATCCCTTCGTTCATAATACAGTAACCAGTGGTACCGTCTGCTTTATTTTCAACGATAAAGACAGGGAAATTAGCAGTAGTAATTCCGCCCATAGGGCCTACTGCGCCCACATGGTGACAAGGCATGAAGGTGATTTCTCCAGCATCAATTTGTTGTTGTGCTTCTTCATGATTGGAAGCCCAGCCTTCAAATAGCATCGCTCCAATAACTGAACCTTGCATTGGACCCGTCATGTTTTCATATTTCACTGGTGGTCCAGCATGTAAAACAACTTTTTTATCCGTATTTAATTCTGGGATAACCTCTTTAGCATATTTCACATCGATTAAGTAAGGTTGCGAATCTCGCATACGACCAATTACTTTCTGGTTGGCTTCATCAATAGCCTCTGCATGTTTTTCTAGTTCATTTAAGATCTTGATTAATTTCTTATTGCCACCTGCTTTTGGTCGCCAGTTGTATTGAATAGCTTTGCCTCCAAACTTAATAATTGGATCCACAAAACTTTCGATACCAATATTTATAACACGTGGAGAAGTCATCACTAATTCTTGAACGTGTTCACTTGGACTAGGTAATTCGATCTTTTCGCCTGTATAAGCCACATGTTCTTTAGCAGCAAATTGATAGTGAACGCCCATCAATTCTAAAGCTAAACGAATCGCTTTTGCGTTAGTTGTTTCAACATAAACGCCCGCTTCTTTTAAGTTGGCTACAGCCTTATCGTAATCTTGAGGATCGTTTGGTGTTCCCGTTACAGTCGCAACAACATAAACTTCACGTTCACTATCAGCCAATTTTGAGAGATTTTCTTGAATAGTAGGAATCAGAGCATTAGCCATATCTGGGTGTGAACCATATCCTAAGACAACATCTAATAAAATAACACCTGTCTTTTCATCTGCAAAAGCTTCTTCTAACTTTTCAATTCGAATACTTGGGTCAATCATTGGATGTGGTTTACCTTGTGTATAAACATCGTCTCCTAAGTCCATCACTTGGAAACCGTGCGTATTTAAGATGTAACCTTCTTCGTTTTGAATATCTCCTAGTTCTAAAGCATCTGCAATTAGCATGGCTGCTTCATTTGCTAATGTTCCACCTGAGTAGAGACCTTTTACTGTTTTATCTTTTAATTGAGATTGGATTTGGTTATCTAACCCGTCCACATATTTAGCTTTGACTTCTTCACCATTAGCTAAGTCTATTGCTATTCTAGCTGCTTCTTCTAATGTATAAGCTAAAGCTACATTACCAATATGTTCGGTTGGTTTTTCACCTAAGAAAATAGCTACTACAGGCTTAGATAGGGATTGTAATACTTTAACAACTTGATCCCTTACTTCTTTTGCAGGTGGTTTAGAAATAACACAGATGACATCTGTCAATGGGTGCTTTTCTAAAGCGATAATGGCGTCAATCATGGTACGTGCGCCAACTGCTTCCTTCAAGTCTCTACCACCAGTGCCAATAGCGTGAACTACTCCGCCACCTAAACGATCAATAATGGTTGTGACTTCTTGAATGCCTGTCCCTGAAGCTCCAACCACACCAATATTTCCTGGTTTCACAACATTGGTAAAGGCCATTGGAATACTCGAAATGATTCCTGTCCCACAATCAGGCCCCATGAATAAGAGTCCTTTTTCATGCGCCTTCTCTTTTAGTCTCACTTCATCTTCCATTGAAACGTTATCTGAGAATGAGAAAACATGTAAATTATTATCAAGCGCCTTTTCTATCTCATAGGCTGCATACTCTCCTGGAATAGATACTAAGGCTAAATTAGCATCTGGTAAAGCTTCCATTGCTTCCTCCCAGTTATCAACATCTACCTTATTATCAGATTCTTTCTTAACCGTTAGGTCTGCCAGAAAATGATCGATTTCTTCTAAAACTTTGTCAAAAACTGCTTGATCTTCTGTTTCAACTACAATTGCCAAATCATTAGCACCAGCAGATTCTAATTCAGGAGTAGATAAACCGGCCCCTTTAAAGATATCCTTATTTGCATCCGTCGCCATCATAACCTGTGCTTGAGTAACACCATCAACTTTATTAATTTCTGCTGATAAAAGCATCAAGTTAATAGAGTCTTGATAATTACCTTTTTGAATTTTTGTGAATAACAAGAAAACCCCTCCCTTTGTCTACTATTATATCGTTTTCCTTCATATAATTCGATTGCTCAGTTTACAAATAAAACGCCTTCTTTTGTTCATTTCGAACAAAAATAAGGTTTCTTTCATTTTAAATTTGTAGTGGATGCGTTAAAAAGAATGTTAAAATAACCTTACAAGAATGGGCTCCATCTCCCTATTTAGAAGAAGGTGATTTAAATTCGACAAATAATTGATGTTTTTCAAACTCCTCACTATAAAATTTCAGCTACACTATATAGATCTTCACTGCCACAAAGCCAGATGTTGATTTATCTTCACGGTGGTGGACTGATTTTTGGTCAACGCGAAGACTTGCCGGGCGAATATATCGAATTACTTAACAGTAAAGGATATTCGATACTAGCTCTTGACTACTTATTAGCTCCTGAAAGTAATTTAGAGCAAATCATTAATCTTTTAAGCAAAACTCTTGAATGGTATCAAAATGCAGGTTATCAATTAGCAGGCCAAATAGATCCTTCGTACAATCTATTTGGCCGGTCAGCCGGAGCTTATCTTGCCCTACAACTAGCTACAAGAAGGTCTTCTAAATGGTTGAAAACTATCATCAGCTTTTATGGCTATTACAAGTTAAATGATGCAAACTTTATCTATCCTAATCCTTACCATAATAAATTTGCGAAAGTGTCCAAAGAATTAATCGAGACTTTCATTCAAAACAAACCTATCAGTCAGGGAAACGAAAATGAGCGTTATTTAATCTACCTCTATTGTAGACAAGTTGGAAATTGGATTGAATTTCTAACGGATGATCCAAACAGTTTTTCACTCACTAAAGAGCAAATTAACCTACTACCTCCTTTACTTCTTGTCCATGCTGATAAAGACCCTGATGTTCCCATTCAACAATCAAAACAACTAAACAAATTCGCTAATCAAAGTCATTTGATTGAGGTTGCTTCTGCAGATCATGATTTCGATCGAACAAATTTAACAAAAGGGAGAGAGGTTTATCTGCAAGTCATAGAGTGGCTTGATTCGTTATCAAATTAAATAAAAATTGAAAGGATGTTTTTATGCAGTTAGATTTTATGTCCACGCTTCAAAGTGTGCTCGTCTTATTCATTCTTATTATTATTGGCTTTTTTGCTGGTAGGTGGAAAGTAATCAGTGCTCAAGGTCAAAAAGATATTACCAACCTTGTTTTGTATATCACCATGCCGGCAACCATCTTTAATGCCATGCAATTAGATTTTAATATTGAACGTGTGCAAAGAGCTTTTACAATTCTAATAATTGTAGCCGTTTGTTATGCTGGTATGTTGTTATTAGGATGGTTAGTTGCTAAACAAACTAAGTTAAGTATTTCCGAGCAGGATGTTTTTAGAGTGGCCCTTCTTTTATCTAATACCTCTTTTATGGGTTACCCTATTGTTAGTAATCTCTTAGGAGAAGAAGCTCTATTCTATGCTGTTATCGGCGCCGGGTTTTTATTTGAAACTGTCTCATGGTCAATTGGTATTTATTTAATGGGAAGAAACGGTTCAGGTAAGGTAGAATTTAATTGGAAAAAAATTGTTCTAAGTCCCGGCATCTTATCGATAGTCGTTGGTTTAATCTTCTTTCTTTTTAGTTGGCGAGTTCCTCAACCCTTGGATAAAGTTTTGAATATTTTAAGCCCGGCAACTTCACCGCTAGCCATGATTGTTGTTGGTTTAATTCTATCGCGCAGTGATATTTCTAAGATATTCGCTAATAAATTCTTATATATTCAAGCTTTACTCAAACTCGTTTTTATACCTCTAATAATTCTCTTTACTTTAAAAGCTTTTAATTTCTCAAACTATGAGTTAATTATTCCGACTATCATGTTAGCTATGCCGACAGCATCTTATGTAGCTATGTTTGCTCAAAATTACGACAATCATCCTGAGTTTGCTAGTCAGATGGTCTTTATGACTTCTCTGCTCTCAGTCGTTACCATACCAATCATCACTTTGCTCTTCTAATTAAAAAGTCTTCTGTTGGTATTAAAAAACCCCTAAGAATTAGATCCAATCTATTCTTAGGGACTATTTGCTTCTTCTGAAAACAAATTAGTCTATATTTAATTATTTAAATTCTCCAACAAACTCCTCTGTTACTCCCTTATCTATGCTATAAACCTCATGTCCTCTTACATAAGTAGCCATAACAGTTGCACCAATTTCGCTACCAATATAAGGACTGATCTTATTGCGATATTCTAAATCTTCAGCAGTTAAGACGTAAGATTTATTAGGATCAATTAAAACGATATCTGCATCTTTGCCTACTGATAAGCTTCCTTTTGTATCATCAATACCAAAACGACGGGCTGGTTGTGTCGCAATCACTTGTGCAAATTGCTCAAGAGACATACCACGCTTATTAACTGCTTCATCAAAGAACACATCGACATCATTTTGTACGCCTGAGATACCGCCCCAAGCATCAAATGCATTTTCTTTATCTTTCAAGTCTGGGGTACATGGAGAATGATCAGAGATTGATGAAATAATATCCCCTGAAAAGACATAATCCCATAAACCATCTTGAGCTTCTTTATCACGGATTGGTGGTGAACATTTAGCCACATTTCCAATAGCATCTAATTGGTCTGTTGTAAAGTATAAATAATGTAAACAAGTCTCACAAGTGACATCGACACCTTCTTGTTGCCCTTTAATAACTGCTTCCACACCTTCTGGGCAAGCCACGTGACAGATATGAATGCGACAGCCTGTTTCTTTAGCAAAAAGAATTGCTCGTTGAATAGGTTCCACCTCTGTAAAGACTGGACGAGTCGCCACATACTCTGACAATTTTGATTTGCCTTCCGCTTTTGCTTTTTCACCTAGGCGATCAGTAATCGCTGCATTTTCAGCATGGATAGCTAGAACTTTTCCTGTCTTCGCAATTTGTTTCATCCCTTCGTAGAGTGAATAGTCATCCACATTTTGGAAGTCTCCATCAATTGAACGGTCGCCACAAGTTGCCATAAAACATTTATAGGCCGTTACACCGTTCTCATATAATTCTTGAATACCACCTGTTTCAACATTATAAGGAACGAGTCCTCCAAATGAGAAAACATCCACTTTTAATTTACCTTGACCAGATTGGTATTTGTCCTTAATACTCGCTTCATCAGTTGTTGCTGGTACTTGGTTCAATGGCATTTCTAAGAAAGAAGTTACTCCTCCCTTAGCACAAGCAGAAGTTCCTGTAACATAACCTTCCCACTCATCACGATACCCACCACCATTTTCAGTAATATGAACGTGACAATCAAACATTCCCGGACTAACAATTAATCCTTTAGCGTCAACCTCTTGCTCAGCCGATAAATTTTCACCAATTGCAGCAATCTTTCCGTCTTTGACTGCCAAATCGGTCACAACTGCGCCGCTTTCTAAAATGACTTGACCATTCTTGATGACTAAATCATATGACATAAAATAACCTCCTAATAAATTTTTATTAAGCGTCCAAAATAATTAAATTTAATTATTCTGCACGATTTAATACAAAGTAAACAAGTAATCCCACTACAAAACCATCAATCCAAGAGATTTGGGACAGAAACTCTAGGGCTGGGATAAATTGTCCGACAATTGAAACAACAAACCCACAAATGGTTGCGATATAAGCTTTCTTATTGACACCAGAATAAGGGTTATCCGCTGCTTGCTCTGGTGAATAGTATAGTAAATCCAAGTCGATCTTTTGTTTGTCCACAAAGTAGAAGTGAGCAATCATAACACCGGCTACAGGGCCTAACAAGCTTCCAATATAGTTAAGGAAAACTAGAATTACACTCCCTGACTCCATGAATTTCCAAGGCATTATGATAAAACTGATAATACTTGCGATGATAACACCTTTACGATAATTAATTTTTTGTGGAAAAAGAGCTGTTAACTGGAAGGCTGCTGGAATAATATTACCAGTCGCATTAGTTGAAACGGTTGTCATCAATAAGACAAAAGAAGCCAAGAAAATAGCCGGCATAGAGTCCCATTGATTAATAATTTGTAAGACATCTCCTTGATGTGAAACACCAGTAATGGCCGCACCATTTAAAACAGTGATACTTGCAAAAGCAAAAATGACATACCCAACTAACAACGATAAGATTTGTCCTATTGTTTGAGACTTGGTGGAAGTTGCGTTTTGAGTAAAGTCAGAAACACTTACTCCTGGAGCTGCCCAAACAGATAAGGTAGATGCAATAATAATCAAATAGGCTAGAGGGGTTGCAACCGATTGATTAACAGCTGTTACATGGTCGAAAATTGGTCCAAACCCGCCCGCTACACTCAATCCCCAAACAACCATTCCTCCGAACACAACATAAATAAGTGGATTTAGTATAGCTGTAAACTTGTTTAATACGCGGCCTCCCCCTAAGCCAATCATTACATTGATCAAGAAGAAGACTACAAATGATAAAAAGGCCGGTACAGAAAGGCCTAAAATATTAATGCCTTCACCAACATTCAAGAAAGCTGGCCAAATTCTACTTACTAAGATCAACAAAGCTTTCGAACCTGCATAGTTTTGGACCCCAAACCAAGCAATAGCTGCCACAACTCCCCTTAGAAAGCCAGGCAATTTAGATCCTGCACTACCATAAACAGAACGTAAATGAATGGCAAATGGAATGCCATACATAGACCCTGCTTTACCGTTAACTGTCATTAGTCCCGCTACTGCTAGTCCCGCCAAAATGATAGCTAAGAACACGTGAATAGGTGCCACCCCTAAAGCTAGAAAGCCACCAACAGTTAGATAATTAGGAATATTATGGACCGATCCCATCCACAGAGTAAAGAAGTTAAGTGTTGACATACTACGTTGTTCTGGCTTATTAGGCAATATGTCATCATTGGTATATCCCCTTGATTTAAACAAATCAATTTGTTCTTGTCTTACTAAGACATCATTATGTTCCATTATTAAAAGTCCTCCAAATTATTTTAATAGGCCAATTCTTTTAAGGCCTCTGCTAAAGCTTGTATCCCTTCAACAATATCCACCGCCTCGGTATGTTCTTCCGGATTATGACTAATTCCTTTGATGGAAGGAACGAAGATCATAGCTGTTGGAACTTGTGGAGCAAATATCTGTGAATCATGCCCCGCTCCTGAATGCATGATTTGATAATTTAATTGGTTATCCTGACAAACTTTTTCTAAAACTTTAACAATCTCAGGATCCATTGGCACTGGTGGCTCATTCATCCATAAATTCATTTCTACTTCAATCGCTTTTTCATGACAATGTTTCTCAATAGTTGTTTCAATAAATACAGCAAACTCATCGAGAGCTTCCTGGTTAGTGTGCCTAGTATCAATTGAAAACTCCATTTCTCCAGGAACAACATTCACCACATTAGGCTTTACTTCTACGTGGCCAAAGGTTACGACTAAAGGATCGCCAATTTCATTTGCTTTATCAATGACTTCAGAAACAATTCTAGCGTAACAGTCGATGACATCTTTACGATATCTCATTAAGGTCGTTCCGGCATGATTAGCTTCACCCTTTAATTTAATGGTGTAGCGTTTTTGCCCCACTATGGCATTAACAACCCCAACTTTTTTGCCTGCATTTTCCAAGAAGTTTCCTTGTTCAATATGTAATTCTACAAAAGCATCAAAGTGATTAAAGCGTGGAGAATCTACAAGGTAATTAAAGCCTGCTTCCTTCATAGCTGTCTCAAAAGGAACACCGTCATTGTCCTTAATGGTTTCAACATCTTCTTTTTTCGCTAAACCAAAAATATTTTTAGATCCCCAAAAGGCATATGGAAAACGAGAGCCTTCCTCTTCTGCCATCGAAACAATTCGCAAAGATTTCTTTGGTTGGCCGTATTCTTCAACCAACCCCTTAATCGCTAAGTAGGCAGACATAATACCCAATTGGCCATCTAGACGACCACCATCAACAACTGTATCAATATGCGATCCTGAGGCGATGATTGATTCTGGCTCTTCACTACCTTCAACTGTTGCAAACATATTCCCTACTTCGTCGAACTCTACCTTCATCCCCTCTTTTTCAAAAAGTTCTTTCAAGGCATTCTGAGCTTCAATCCATGATTTGCTATATAAAAGTCTTGTAGTACCTTTTCCTTCTTTATCAGAAATACTCGAAATCCAATCCATTTGGCGATCGATTTCTGCTGGTGAAATTTTTATCATAGTTCGCACCCTTTCCAAATTTTGCCCATTTGTATCTTGCATACATTATAGTGTAAAACGGTTTCATTTCTCATTGTTATATTTGCTCAACTTTACAATGTATTTTGTCTAAAGTGAACAAAAACAACCCTCTGTTAGTTAAGCGAACTTTTTGTCTATAAACTGTTTGAGTTTAAAGCCCTCTCTTACTTTTTGAATAATTACCACGCCCCCATTATTCATAGACCGCATATCATAAAACTCATCAATATGTTCTGTTTTTGGTAATAGAATTTGAAGTATATGGCGAATATTGATACTGTGTCCAACAAATAAGATACAAGCCTCCGTCTCAATTAATTCATTAAACAATTTATCCATTCCTTCTTTAAGACGCTTACAATAAACAGCATAGTCTTCTCCTTGACCTAGAGGGTCAGCAGGTTGTAATGCTGTCAGCCTTTGTTTTTCTGTTGTATTTCTCAACATACTCTCTACAGAATCAAAACCCAAATATCTCCTTATGATATCCCAAGTTTGATAGCTTTCCATACCTTCAAAGGAACCAAAGCTAATTTCTCGAAAATCTGCCATTTCTATAATGGGAATCATCCAATTCGGATAGATACTTTGTTCAATAAGAATTTCGGCTGTGGTACGTGTTCTCTTTAAATCACTTACAATCGCCGCATCAAATTTAACCTTACTTAATTTTTCGCCTAAATCTTTAACTGCTTGAATCCCTTCTGCTGTCAATAAAGGATCACACCACCCTTGGGTACGCCCATTCTTATTAAAAAACGTTTCACCATGACGGACAAAATATATGGTTAACCCGTTAGACATTTAATCATTCCTTTAACAAATTTGTGTGCTTAGTAGGATCCCGTGCTATACTTATTTTAAATCTTCAAGGAGGAGCAACCATGACCTACTTATCATACTCGTATTTCTACCAAAACTGGTTTAAAAACTTTTCGATTGATAGCCAACAAATCCAAACCTTTTGTCAAAAATACAATCAGTCTCAAACCATTAAGTCTCGCCAGATTGAATTAACAACCATTCAAAGAGCGTTAAAAGACTTTAAAGATAATCAAACAGTTTACTTGGCAGTTTTACAGCAAATTATTAAGCAAGACTTTCTGCTAACTAATATTCAACTAAATGATTGGCAACAATTGGTCATTATGATTGTATGTATTCAAGCTTTAATAGAGCTGTATAAAAAGTACGATCTCCCTCTTAATATATTACAAAATACACTATCCGACCTTTTTTTACGTATTAACTTATCCCAGTCTGTCGGTTTATCAACAGATGATTTTGAATGGTTAGCACGTATCTTTCGTCTTAGGATTTTCAAGTTAGGCGAGCTTCAATTTGAATTTACTCTTTTTGATTCAGCCACTCTTCCTAAAGACATTTCTTACATTAATAACGGTAGTAAAATCCTTCAAGATGCTCTCCCTATTATTAGTGTCCACATCATGCAAGATAGTTTAATTGATGAAGCACACTCTTCAACTGCTTTTTACTTAGCTCGAGCCTTTAAAAAAAGATATTTAACTAATTTCCCAGCACAATACTTTTACTGTTATTCTTGGCTCTTAAATCCTAACAACTCATTTTTATTAGGATCTCAAAGCAATATTCTATCTTTTTCAAGTAACTTTGACCTAATCGCCCATTCTGCCTATCCTGATATGGCCTTAGAGCATATTTATGGTTCTAAAGATATCCATCCTGACTCAATGCCTCAAATCACTAGTTTGCAAAGAAGAGCAAAAAGTCATCTTTCATTTCTGGGAATTGGAGTGGGGATTGTTCCTTTCTAGGAAATACTATCCTTTAATTGACCCTGCTGATAAACCTGATACAAGATCTTTTCTAAAAACCATTGCGATAACTGCTGGTGGAATAATAGCTATTAAACCAGAGGCTGCAATCATACTATAGTCAATAGCATCTCTTGTCATAAACTCAGATAGAACTAGGGTAATTACTTTATTATTCTGAGTTGACGTTAAAATCATTGGGATTTGAAATTGGCTCCAACTCATTAACAAGAGAATTAAGACACAGGTAATAATAGCTGTTCGTGACATGGGTAAAATCACCCTCCAGAAAAGCTGCCATTCTGTACAACCATCGAGTTCTGCTGCTTCCCACATTTCTTTAGGAATCTTATTAAAATGCGTAATCAACATCCAAGTTGCTAGAGGTAAAAAAGCAGTCACATAAATGACACTAATCCAGAAAAGCTTATCCAGCAACTGATAGTTTGAAAAAATAGCAAATATTGGAATGATGGTGGTAAACACAGGAATAACGATGGTAATCAATAATAAGCGTAAAATCACTTTTCGTAAGCGAAAGCGAAAACGCACCATAGCGTAACTGGTTAAAACAGCTAAAGGCACCCCAATAAAGAGAGTATATAAGGAACTAATTAAGGAATTCTTTAAGCCATTAAAAATGGTTATATGTGCCTTATCTGTCGGATCAAACAAGCTTTGATAATTTGTAAAAGTTGCTTGACTGGGTAGAAAGCGACCTCCCGCTTTCATTAATTCTGCTTTAGGGGTGACGCTAATTATAAAAGCCCAAATAAGGGGACCTAAAGTGAATAGCAGAAAGATAATTACAGTTATAATGTATAACCAATCCCAACGTTTATTTTTAAGCATGATCTCCCTCCAATCTTAGCGAACGAATATAAAAGTAACCAATAATCCCCGATAAAATCATGATTATATAGGTAATCGCTGACCCTAGACCAAAGTCTAAAAAGCTAAAGGTATTTAAATAATTATATATTAAAAGGGTTTGTCCTTCATAACGGTAACCTACTAAAGAAATTACCTCATCAAAAACATTTAAACCTGCCATAGTTGCTTGGATTAACACAATTGAAAGTGTAGGCAAAATCATTCTTAGCGTTATATAGAAAAACTCTGAATAACGACTGGCACCATCCATTTTAGCCGCTTCGTAGATTTCTTTAGGAATTGTTTGTAGGGTTGCCAAAATTAAAATGGCACAAAAAGGTACCACCCGCCAAGCAATTACAATTGAAACGACAATTAGGAGTAAATAACGATTATTAATCCAAGCAACTGGCTGATCAATAATTGAAAGACTCATCAATAATTTATTCATAAAACCATAACTGGGATGAAAAATAAATTGCCAGACAATACCATTAACTAGGGGGGGCAAAGCCCAAGGAACAATTGCAATACCCGTTAGCATTGGGCTAATAACTGTCCGCTTATTGAGCAAAAGTCCCACAATAATGCTGGAAATGACGGTTAAAAAGACGACTAATAAAAAAACCATCAAACTATTTTGAAAAGCATGATGAAAATCTTCTGAGAGTAAAACCTCTTTATAATTATCGAGTCCGATAAACTTAAAGCGGTCTGGTCTACTTAATTTAAACGCATGAAGACTGTAGATGAAGGTGCGTACAATTGGTAAGTAGACGAACAATCCCATGATAAGCATCATGGGTAAGATTAGAAAAATGGCTTTTTTAGATTTTTTCATAATAAACTCCTTTTAAATCATTGATCCCTACTATCATTTTTATAATAGCACGGATCAACCCTTAAAAATTTAAATCTAGGTGTAGTGCACTACACCTAGATTTATTATTAATTACTCAGCAAATTCCTCAACAACACTATTTACTTTTTCAACTAATTCTTTAACAACCTCTTCGGCAGAAAGATCTGAAGTTACCATTTTATTGATAGTATTATAAATTTCGGCACTCATTTCGGTGTAATATTCTGGCACCCCATTTGGGAATGGCGATTCAACCATTTCAGCCAATTCAACCATCGCACCTGTGTTTTTAATCTTTTCCTCATCAATTAGCTGCTGTAAGATGCTTAATCGTGTAGGAAGTGCTCCTACCGCATCAAATAATTCTAATTGAGTTTCTTCGGAAGTATACCACTTAACGAAGGTTTGAGCAGCTTCCATATTTTCAGTATTTGGTGAAATACCTACTGCTTCTTGGAAAGGTACTGTTCTTTCAGCGTTTGCATCAACACCTGGCAGTAAAATTGGTTTTACCTGTCCAACTACTGTTGACTCCTCTTCATTATTAACGCGACCAACAAATGAAGATGGGCCTACTATAAAGGCAGTATCTCCTGAGTTAATCTGTCTGTAAGCGTCCATTCCCGAACCGTTCACATTACCTGGATTAATTAATTCTTCATCTGATAAAGCCTTAATAATAGTTAATGCATCGAGAGACGCTTCTTCATTCAAAGTATTATCCTCATTAAATAAAATACCATTGCGTGTATAAGCCAACCAGAAGAAAGTAGTCGTTAAATTTTCATCCGCACCTAACGGAAGCGATACTGGGTATTCTGTAATTCCAGCATCTTTAATAGTTTTAGCTTGTTCCATCACTTGATCCCAAGTTACTGGCGGTTCTTCTAAGCCAGCCTCCTCATACATTTTTGTATTGTAGTAGGCAATCCGAAAATCATTTGCATAAGGGACTGCATAGACCTCATCGTTTAGCATAAATTGCTCGATTGCTGGAAAAGCATCCGCATCTGGCAAATCAATAGGAGCCAACCAATCTGCGCTGGTGAATTCTCCCATCCAAGACCAATCTACTTCAAAGACATCCGCTGCCACCGTGTTACTTGCAGCTGCAATCGCTAACTTATCACGAATATCGTCCCAACTAGTTGGTAAAACATTGACTTTAATCCCATACTCTTCTTCAAATCTAGCCAACATTTCATCCGATGGAGCTCCCCAATCAGGAATCATAAAGCTAATTTCTATACCTGCATTTTCTTCTTGAGCCATAGCTGTTAAAGGTGCTAACACAGTTGATAAAGTGAGCGATGCTGCTAAGATGCTTTTTAATGTTTTTTTCATATTTTTCTCCTTTATTCTTTAAGTTGTTGGAATGACTAAATCCCTAAATAATTATCTATTCTAGCCTACCACATCCTTTCCATCTTTTTTAGTAATAAGTCTTGAAGCAGAGTCTTTATCGAAGATTGGATATGGCCATTCTTCTAAGCGTGTGATTCAACCCTCGAATGGCAATCGATAATTGCATAATATTTTCAAACGGGGCAATGCCCCCACTACCTGAACAACCAATATGCAAAATATCTGCACCACCTATTTTAGCAGTTAATCCCAATTGAGTAACCACCTCTTTTTGTGAACAATCCTGACTCGTCCCGTTAGCTGCTAAACTCAAAGCCCCCACTTTGTGAATCAACTGACAACTGCGCCTAAACTCTTCCATCGAGTAACCAGGCACGGTTCCAACTTGAGGTAATATGATAATTTCAGCCCCAGCTGTCAAAAAGTGTTGCACCCATTCTTCTGAAGAAATAGGTTCATCATAGGCTGCCCCATGCATTTTGCCAGCAATCACAATACCAGAATAATGGTTTTTCGCCAGACGAATACCTTCTACTATTGCCTGATTACTAACTCCGGATTGTGGGTTTCCTGTTAAGCATATAAAATCTAACCCCAATTCTTCCACTCTTTTTAAGCTTTCAACACTACATATACGCCCCTCAACTAGGCTCTTTACTTTTTCCAAATAATGTCCCTCACTGGCTACCGGTTCTAAATTGACACCGATGGGACGTTGGACAAACTGTTTCAAAGTTTCAATTGGATGTGGCGTATCTGGTAAAGCCCATATCTTTGGATTAAAAACATCTACTTGATTGAGCAAAATCAAATCCGCACCAGCGGCTCGAGCAAGTTCACTGTTAGTAAGATCAGGTAGGTGAGGAGTTCGATCTTCTCTTAATTCTACTAATAAAGTTCTGCCTTCATTAGCTCGTATACTATTGAGTAAATCCGAGGAAGTCATCGTAGCAAAATCACTTGCGAAACAATCTAACATACGCTTACTATTCAAAATTAACCCCTCGCTCTTTTTCTATTAGTTGCACTAGCATTATTTAAGTCCTACCGCTTTTGTGAACAACAGGCTTCCTATAAACAAAACCACTCTCAACATCTTGGATGGATGCATCTAAATAATATTCCTGATGCTATTATAACTTACTAACAGGCCGCGGACCTATCAGAGTTTCTAATAAATAGGCCTGATTTATTAGATAACTTCTTAAAATTCTATTTAATTAAGTGGTAGGCCACAATGGCTATTGCTTGGAAAACTTATGCACTGTTCCCTTTAAGCATCCTACAAACTAGCTCCCCTTGGTGTCATTTTAGAAACTGATAGATTTATATTATAAAATAATGCTCCAATCGTTACCTGACGGATTATTTTAGTCGTTCATGTCCCATTAAGCTAAGAATATAAAATATAAAAAACATCCTTATCAGACAATTGATCACACTTACTATTTTATCGCAAGGCCTCCCACGCATACCTTAAAACTTTCGACTTGAGTTTTTTAGGTGGAAGATATTGTGTTGCTATTTTTTGTTTGCGCTAGGATCGAATTAGGTCGGTATTAGTGATATACTTTGTTTGAAATGAGACCATTACCATTTATTCGTAAATCTTTCAATGAAGGAGTTTTACAATGCACCAAATAGAAAAAATAACCAAAAGTTACCATACAGGGGGCTTTAAGCAAAAAGCCTTGGATAATGTGACGTTCAATTTAAGAGACAATGAGTTTGTATCTATTTTAGGTCACAGCGGGTCAGGTAAAACGACGTTACTCAATATCATTGGCGGCTTGGACCGCTATGACAGTGGTGATATTATTATTAATGGCATTTCAACCAAAAATTATAAAGACAAAGACTGGGATTCATACCGCAACCACTCGGTCGGTTTTGTCTTTCAAAGCTATAATTTAATCCCTCACCAATCCGTTTTATCCAATGTTGAATTGGCACTTACTATTTCAGGAATTTCAGCCAAGCTTCGGAAGCAAAAAGCTATCAAAGCCTTAGAGGAAGTAGGGTTAAAAGATCATATCAACAAACAGCCCAATCATTTATCTGGGGGGCAAATGCAACGAGTTGCGATCGCACGAGCATTAGTCAATGAGCCAGATATTCTTTTAGCCGATGAACCGACAGGAGCCTTAGATACACAGACTAGCCTTCAAATAATGAACCTATTAAAAAACGTTGCCAAAAAACGTTTGGTCGTGATGGTTACTCATAATGCTGAATTGGCTCACCAATACTCCAACCGCATTATTGAATTGCAAGACGGCAAAGTCATTTCTGACACCCATCCTTTAGCCATTGAAGAAAACAAAAACTCTAAGCATGAAAGCATGGGCAAGTCTTCCATGTCGTTTCTTACGGCCTTGTCGTTAAGTTTTAATAATTTAAACGCTAAAAAAGCCCGAACGTTTTTGACAGCTTTTGCAGGGTCCATCGGGATTATTGGAATTGCCCTCATTCTATCGCTATCGACCGGCGTGAATAACTATATTGATAACGTCCAAGAAGAGACTATGTCGGCCTATCCAATAACCATTGAACAGGAGTCTGTCGACTTTAGTCAATTAATGTCGGCAAGAAGAGCGGAAACTTCTACTAAAGAAACAGAAGATACCGACTCTAAAAATGAAAATTTAGACGTCATCTACAGTAACAATGAATCGCTTGAACAAATGAGTGAGTTCAATTCTTCTTTTCGCCAAAATAATTTAACAGCTTTCAAAAAATATTTAGATCAAGATGACAATGAACTTTCTAACTATGTCGGCAAAAATGGTATCGTTTATTCTTACGCTATCAATTTTGATTTATTCGCCTACGACGAAAATGAGCGTTTGATCAATACTGATGGTAGTTCTTTTGAAAGTGTAAATCGACAACCAAGAACAAACTTTAGCTCCCCTTCAAACTCGTTTAATCAACCCAACACAAAAATTAGCGAACTTCTTCCAGGTCAAGGTGAGCAAGTTATTAGCCCAGTTGTAAAGGATAATTATCATTTAATCGATGGTAAATGGCCTGAAAAATATAATGAGATGGTGCTGGTTGTAAATGAAGCCAATGAAATCAGCCTTTCTGATTTTTACGAGTTTGGCATGCTCCCCGCTAAAGATTATGAGAAAATTCTCAATCAAATAGAAAATGATGAAGAACTTCTCCTCGAAAAAAAGACACTTCGGTTTAAAGACCTACGCAATCAAACTTTTTATTTATTACCTCGCAGTGATTACTATGAGAAAAACGCGCGAGGTAATTATCAAAAACTGACTGACGATCCCTTAACGATTGAAAAAGTTGTTAAAGAAAAAGCTATCCCGATAAAAATTTCCGGTATCATTCAACCAGTTGATAATGCTAAAACCTTAACCATTCGCACTCCGCTTGCTTATACACGCAAATTAAGAAACTTTTTAATGGCTTATGTCAATCAAAGTGACATCGTTCAAGCACAAAAAAAGCAACCAAAAACCAACGTTTTAAATGGTCTAGCTTTTGAAGCAGCTAACGATAGAGAAAAAATTGAAGATGTCTATCATTATTTAGAGGATTTCACCCTCAGTCAACAAGCTGAATTTATTAAGCAAATTCAAGCAAAACAGCAAAGCTTAGAACCGTTCGCAACAACAGAGCCAAATTTAGCTGACAATCCGGCTAATATCGCGGATCCATTTAATCAAGTCGTTAAAGACCTGGATGATTCGTCCCTTCTTGAAATTTATGATTCTTCAATTGCACCGGCTAGTTACGACACTAATTTAAAAGAATTTGGTGTCGTTTCTACTGAAAATCCTTCTGCAATCAGTATTTATGCAGATGATTTTGCTGATAAAGAAGCTATTTCTGACGCAATTGAAGCTTATAATCAGACTGTTAGTGAAAAGGAAAAAATTACCTACTCCGACTTTGCCGGCTTAATCATGTCTTCCGTTTCGGAAATTATGAATGTTATTACCTACGTTCTCATTGCTTTTGTCAGCGTATCATTACTCGTATCATCGATTATGATCGGGATCATCACTTATATCTCAGTATTAGAACGCACAAAAGAAATTGGTATTCTAAGAGCCATCGGCGCCTCAAAAAGAAATATTTCAACGGTTTTTAATGCTGAAACGATTATTATCGGCTTGTTTTCAGGATTATTAGGCATCGGGTTTACTTATTTATTACACACTCCTTTAAACAATTTATTGCTGCACTTATTAGAAGAAGATGTCACAGTCAGCTTATCTTTTAAAAATGCCCTTATCTTAATTGGCTTAAGCATTCTACTATCATTTATTGCTGGTTTAATTCCATCTAAACAAGCTTCACGCAAAAACCCGGTTGAAGCTCTTCGTAGTGAATAGATTTGACCTCCAACCTCCTATCCATTTTAACTTCGAACTTTAATACAAAATAACTTCCTAACAAACTGTCTCAAAACAGTTTGTTAGGAAGATTTTTTATTAGATGTTATTTCTTGCCACATAGAAATAACATAGGGACTCTTTGAGTATATTCTTGCCAATCTTCATATTACTACATATTTTTTCTAATAAAGGAATAGATATTTTTATCAATACTGTCGCCATTACTAGAGGAGAAATAACTAGAACGATATAATAAACAGGATGAACGGCTTGAATAAATAATAAGGTGAACCCACTAATATATAGGTCGACCCAAACTAAGATCTCTCTAAAATAATTAGGATGACGGGGCATTGACCATAAGTCTGTTCGGAGTCATTTGCCTGTGTTTTTATTTATGTGTTATCTAAGTTGTTCATCGCCAACCACTTCGACAAACAGACCAATGACAGCAATTAGCAAGCTAATTATTACAATGTAATTATGACTCATAGAAAAATCAAATTGATTGTATTTAATAATCGAATAGCTTACCGAGCCGACAATAAAATTAAAGATTCCTTGCAACACAAAGACTAAGCCCCACCCTATATCGACAATTGAGTTGCCCTTAATTTTAGTAGTAATCAAAAAAATAATAGTGAAATAAATAAAGGGGAAAAGAAGTGGCAACATCAAGCCACCTCCATCTTAGTCATAAAGCCTTGAGTGGCGATCACCAAGGTGACTATAAATAACATACTATATATAATTACCCTTTTAAAATCCAGTTAACCCCCTTCTTATTCGATTCAGTAGTTAAAGCGATAGCGACCGAACCTATCCTCGCACTCATCGCTACAAATGCTAAAATTTCCATCGTATAATCTAGCCCCCTACTAATTAATTAAGTTTAATATTCCTCAAATTCTTGCACGCATTGGCCTCCATAGGCATGAACACTAGCATAGTTAATAATTGTATGCTCTGGCATACAATTATTAACTCATTTTTGAATCTTTTTAATATTACCCTTTTAACTAATGGTCATACCTATTGCTACCCCTCCGCCAACCTCATCCATCGAGACTACTGGTTTTAAAATGACCTTATTGGTAACAAAAACCTGCGCCCTAGCTATGCATCCTGATTTAACATATATTTCAAGGTAGGAGCGTTGATAAAGAGATGCGTTTTCTTAATAGTTCCTTCTATTCTTTTAACCGTTTCTTAAAAGTCCTCTCTAGCGGCTAAAACTTCTGCAGCTTTTTTAACCACCAGTCACTGAGCGCCTGAATTAAATTTTGAATCAATGACTTTAATTGGGGTATTCGCTAATTCTTTCAAGTTATAATAGATGTTTTTGCTGATTCATTTATACACTTTCTTTCTATAAAGCGACTAACAAAAAAATAAAATCCCTCTTAACATAATTCATAGGCTTCGCTTTTTAAATTTTATATTTAAGCTTCAAGATAAGCCGGCTACATGATTCTCTTTAAGCAATCTATGCTAAGTAATTTTGAATAATTTGATAATTAAATTTAATAATAAATTTTCTAGCAAGTTTTCATTATCTATAATATATGTTGTTTATATCTAATTTAATATTGAATTGTTTGACTTGTTGGGTTTTCGTTCGTACAATAAAGCTGAATGAAATATGTTTGTCATAAAATAAGCATATTCATTTTATTGTTGCTGATTAATAAATTCTATTGATGAAAGGGAGAGTTGAATGAAAAAATCAATTTTAAATCAGATGAAAGTGGGAGTGCTATCTCTATCAGCCATTGCCCTATTAGTTGGTTGTACAAATGAGAACACTACCACGAATACTGACACATCCGTTGATGAAACAACAGCTACTGAAGTGATGAATGAAGAAACTGAAGAGGAAACAACTAAAGAGGAAACAACTAAAGAAGAAAGTACCAAAGAAGAGAGCTCTAAAGAAGAGAGTACCAAAGAAATAAGCTCTAAAGAAGAAAGTAC
>NZ_JBNUPE010000016.1:0-33512 GCF_050409585.1 Facklamia sp. P9177 | reverse complement strand
CGATTGTTTTTAAATCGTTTGATAATGATAGTTCGTTCATTTACATGCTCCTTTCTTATTTCTTTTGCTATAATCAACTCCAAGGAGTGATTGATATGAAAATTATTCAGTACATAACTAAAGATAATGTCGCATTATTGTTTTCAACTATCAGTATCGTTATTGCCATTTGGAACTTCATATCTAGTAGGCGAAAAGAAAAAACAAATTTTTCAGTTGAAGTTTTTGAAAGTTGGGGAGCGGGTGATAGTCGAAATATTATTCTAGATTTGGGAATAATTAATAACTCTTATCTTCCTGTATCAATAAATAGAATTGAATTAGGTATGAAATATTCTGACGGTGAATTAATTTCAAGATGTTATGGTAAGGATGATAAATTTACAACTGAAAGCGTAAATGGTGTAATCGATAAAGTAATCTATTACCAAAAAATACCTTTAGATATACCAGCGTTAGGGTCATGTAGAGGCTGGTTCCAATTCAATTCTGTTAAGGTTCCTATCACTAGAGGTTTAAATAATTTAGAATGTAGAATAATTCTTTACTCTAAAGGATCCAAAAAATCATTCCCTGTATCGATACCTAAAAAAGAACGAGTATTATAGACACTATTGCTAAAACAACAGCGATTATTTCCATCCAAGATAGACTTCTTTTATTGGCTTTAATTTTGTCTTTCATCAAGTAGATGCTCCTTTCTTAAAAAAATTTGATATAATTAGCTAAAGGGGGGTTTTTAATGATTGAGTTAAAATTTAAGGTGTATAATAATTCTTCTTCTCCGTCTTTAAACGGTTTAAAGGTCCAAATTCCTAAACTATGCCCTGTCTGCGCTGTAGCTCATAACCCAATAATGCTGCATAAATTTTCTGAAACCATTAATGGTAGTACCACTATCGCTTTCGTTCATACTTGTTCAAATTGTGGCAAAAAATCATTAACGCTTAACAAGTTGACTAAAGAAGATAATAAGGATTATCTCGAGTTTATTTATTGCTATCCAAACTCAAAAGCTGTGTCTTTTGACGAAAAGTTAGAACAACTTTCTCCTCGTTTTGTTTCGTTATATAATCAAGCAAGCTTCTGTGAAGATAATGGCTATTTTGATTTAGCTGGTATGGGATATAGAGCTGCAATGGAAATCTTGATAAAAGATTATGCATTAGGCTTCGAATTAGACACAAAAGAAAAAATTGCACAAAGAAATCTTAATAGGTCAATTGAGCATTACTTTAAAAACGATGAGACTTCTCAAATTGCTGCAGATGTTGTCCGCATGTTTGGAAACGACTTTGCTCATTGGGATCGAAATGAAGATTATTCTCTTGAACAATTGAAACAATATTTAGAGATTTTCATTCAAACAATAAATTACAAACTTATGATTAAATACCCACCTGTTACTCGGCATAAGAATTAACATCAGTGAGTTGTTGCTTTTCCAAAGTATCAACTCTTTTTTTTATTTCATTTAATTCACTCGTTAATTTTCTAATTTGTTTTAGTGCTTCTTCTAAAGCCATGTTTGTTAAATCAACCATTTAAACGCTCCTTTCGTGATATACTCTCCTTAGAGGGAGGTGAAAATTAGTGACCGAATTTGCAAAATATAAGAGAAATTACGCTACCGAACGCGCATATGAACTTACTAAGTTAGCAATTGAAAATAACATGATTACTCCTAGCAGCGACCCTAAGGAAACCGCCTTAAAAGTCTACGAATTCTTTGATAATTTAACCGAAAAGTTAATTATTGATTCTGATAAATAACTTAAATAATTATTTGATCTTTAAACTTGAGATTGAATATTGAACTTATTCTCTATAAAAAGTTCAACTTCAACTTCATAATTTTCTAGAGCTTCTAATTCTTTTAGAAGCTCTTTTACTTCTTCAAAATCATTTGCCGTTACTTTAACTTTCAACGATCTATACATTTAAATCCTCCTTTCTAGGATGGTTGTTTGGTTTTCCGAACTTTGACATTAAAAAAATATTGGTCTCTTTCTTCGTCAGGAATTGATAAAGCTTCAGATAGGTCAATAATTTCTTGGCTATCAAAATAACCTTTTCCATTTAACTTTCTACTCAAGGTAGACTCTGACATATCAATTAAAGGTGTAAGATTTTTGTAAGTATTAAACTTTTCTTTAATCCGACCTTTTAATTTTGAATAATCAAAAAGCATAAATTTCCTCCTTTCTGTTCGTTTAACCGAACTTTATAATCTTATTATACGTATTTCCGAACTGATTGCAAGCATATTTTCCAAAATATTTTTATTTTTTGAAAAATACCTATCACTATTGACTTTTTAGTTCGGTTATGCGAAAATTATTTTACATTATAAGGAGGTGAGAAAGTGAAATTTTCTACTAGATTAAAAAATGTTTTAAAAGAAAAAAACATGACCCAATCTGAATTATCTAAAAGAACTGGTATTTCGAAATCAGTTATTAGTGAATGGCTTTCTGATAAATATGAACCCAAACAAGATAAAGTATATATTGTTGCAGACGCTCTTTCATTAAGTCCTTCATGGCTGTTTGGTGTTTCTGATAGCAAATCTATTGATCAAAGTATTCTTAATATATACAACCAACTAAACGAAACCAGGCAAAATAAAGTTTATTCTTTTGCTGAACAACAATTGCAAGAACAAAAATCAGAATTAGAATATTATGGTCAAACGGCAGCCGGTGATCCACTAATAGGAGAACAGGTTGCTCCAATCATAAGCGACAGTCTAACAGTAAGATTATTGGTAAACGGAGACTCAATGGAAGATCTTTATCATGACGGAGATATTGTTACTTACAAAAAGCAACCTTCTTTAGAAAACGGAGAAATAGGTATATTCGTTTTAAACGGTGGTGTCACTATGAAGAAATTTAAGAAAAATGGAGATATCAGATTACAATCACTCAACGACAAATACGAAGATATTGTTCTTACTGATAAAGATGATTTTACAATTTTAGGAAAAGTGATTAAATAAAAAACGCCACTCCCAAGCCGCAAACTTGGAGTGGCTACCCTGATGATTTATATTACAATAATAAAATATCATACTAAAGGAGGAAATGGAATGTTTGGTAGAAAGAAAAATGAAGTTAGTGAAGAGTTCGCTTCTGAATACGACGGAAGAGTTTTTAATCTTCAAAAGAACAAAATCACCGTTAGGATTGATGAGCACTTTATCAGAATCAGTAGAAAAGGTCTTTCAAATCTCGTTTTGCATGGAATTGATGGGGAGAAAAATATACTCATTAAATCTATTACCGCTTATCAATTAAAAGAACCGGGAAAAACTACTGGATATTTACAATTGATATTTCCTGGAAGCTCCGAGAGCAAAGGCGGCGCATTTGATGCTATTCAAGATGAAAATAGTATTCCATTTAATAAAAATGAAATAGAAGTCGTTAATCAGATCGTAGATATTTTAGAAATGAATATGACAAGATAAAATGCAACTCCCAAGCGTCAAACTCTGGATAGCTATTCCAAAGGTGTTTACAAATATATATCTTTGATTGGAGGTAAAAGAATGAAGAGAGCATTGTTATTAATCGTTAGTTTTATTGTATTAGTTGGTTGTCAGAACACAACTGACACTCCTAGTAAAAATGAGAATTCTAATGAAACCACACAAGAAATTAAGGAAAACAATAATATTAAAATGAAAGTAAAAGATATTTTTGACAATAATGCTAAAGTTGAAAAAGTAGACGATGTGGTAAGTGGAGAAATTGGAAAACCTCACACAGAATACAAAATAACCATCAATAACAACGAAGTAATAGAGGCTAATGATAGAATTTTTAGTAACCAAGGAACTGACGAGGATCGGAATAAAATACGAGAAATTCAAGAAAAGACAAGAGAACTAGCTCAAGAGTTAGAAAATGACTTAGATGCAGTTGTTACACATTACATTGATAAAGACGGAAACAGCATCTTGTTAGCATATAGCCAGAAAAGCAAAGACATAATTCCAATTGTAGAATAAAAACAGCCACAACTCCCCCCGCTAAGAGTAAATTGTGACTATTTGATAAATACGAAAAGCCCTTTTTAAGGGTGTCTTTTCTGTACCCTATTATACCAAACGAAAGGAGAATTGACCATGTGGATTGAAGATTTGCCAAATGGTAAATACAAATTTTGCGAGAGATACGAGGATCCTCTAACGGGGAAAACGAAAAAAGTTTCAATCACTAACTTAAAAAAAACTAAAGCCATTAGAGAACAAATGCTCATCAAACTTCAAGAAAAGATAAACAAAAATTTAAACGAACTAGACGTACGTTCTATTCCATTTTCGGAGTTAATTGATAAATGGCTTGTTATTGATGATCAAAAATCAATAGGACAAACGAAGATAACTCATAAAGTCCACACAGATAAATTTAAAGAAGTGTTAGGCGATTTAAAAACTGACAAAATTACAGCATCTGTTTTTAATAACTACCTTTTGTCCCTAACTGAAAAAAACTTAGCATACGTAACGGTAGCTGGTTATAAAAATACTTTGTCACTAATTCTTCAATTTGGGAAGAAACTAGGCTATTTTCAAACAAACTTACATGAAGAACTTCAAATAGAAAAATTGAATGTCACAAAAACAAATCCTGATAAATATCTAGAAAAAGAAGAAATAGATATTATTATAAACTATCTTGAGACAACAAAAAGAAGTGAGATGGCTAGAATCATCAAATTACAGCTACTGACTGGTACACGGATCAATGAATTATTATCATTAGACTTTGAGGAACAAATCGATTTTAAGAATAAAACTGTTAATATTAATAGAAACTATAATCATGCTTTAAAAGAGTTCGGTCCTCCAAAGCACGGAAGTTCCAGAATCATTAATATCAATCAAGAAGCCATTAATTTATTTAAAGAACAAATTCGCTGCACCAAAATGAAAATGATTAAGTACAAACAGATAGATTCCTCTAATTCCCTTTTATTCATTACTAGAAACGGCAGAATTTTAGATCCAGGTAGTTTGAATCGTATTATAAAGAAAATCCCAGGTCTAGAAAAAGAAGTCACTACACACTATTTTAGACATACATTTATAGTACGTATGATTGAAAATAAAATTCCTTTTCATTTAATTGCAGAACACGTCGGTCATAAAAACACCAGAATGATTGAAGATATTTATTACCATTTTAGCGATTCGATGAAAAGCGAGTTAAAATCCGCAATTGATGAATTATCATTTAATTTTTAATTCTGCCCCTTTTTTGCCCCTTATGGTATTTTTTATCAAAAATACAAATCAAATTAAAATTTTCAACAAAAAAAGAAAGCCTACAGAATAGGCTTTCTGGGTCTTTTCTAACGTCCGCGTTCTCTGATACGTGCTGCTTTTCCAGACAATGAACGGATGTAGTATAACTTAGCACGACGTACTCTACCTTTACGTGTTACTTCTAATTTAGCGACACGTGGTGAATGTACAGGGAATGTACGTTCAACACCTACTCCATTAGAAATTTTACGAACAGTATATGTTTCACTGATTCCAACACCACGACGCTTAATTACTAAGCCTTCAAAGATTTGAATACGCTCACGTTCACCTTCAACGATCAGGGCATGAACACGAACATTATCTCCAGGACGGAAATCAGGAACATCATCACGTAATTGAGTTTGGGTAATTTTATCGATTAAATTACTCATTTTCATTTCTCCTTCCAACAAATATTCTTAAATAGTCTTTCTATTTAGCGGAATATCGTTAATTCGGGTCAATAGACCACTTAAACAATTATACAAGAAATAAAACACTTGTAAAGGCTCAATTGCTTAATTTTGAGCCAAATTTTTAAATTCTTCTAGCCACTGCTCTTCTTGCTTACTTAAGCTACGTTTTTTTAACATATCGGGTCTTCTTTCAACTGTTTTTCTCAAACTTTCTTTTTGACGCCATTGGTCAATTCGCTCATGATGACCACTCAATAAAACCTCTGGCACTTCCATTCCGCGAAAATTTTGCGGTCTTGTATATTGAGGGTATTCTAACAAATGATCTTGAAAAGACTCACTGACAATGGATTCAGCATTCCCGACAACTTCCGGTATTAACCTTACTGTCGCATCAATCATCACCATAGTCGGTAACTCCCCGTTGGTTAAAACATAATCACCTAAGGAAACTTCTTGAGAGACATAAGAACGGATCCGTTCATCAAAGCCTTCATAATGGCCGCAAATAAAAACCAACTCATCTTTTGTCGACCACTCTTGCGCCATAGTTTGCGTAAAGGGTTCGCCAGTAGGATCCACCAAGATAATCGGTGTCTTTGAATCTAAGTCGAGACTTTCTAAACATTCCACTATCGGTTCAGGACGCAACAACATACCTGCTCCACCACCATAGGGATAATCATCGACATGACCGTGCTTATTAACGGCAAATTGGCGAAAATCAAGGGTGGAAAACTCAAGAATCCCCTTATCTTGAGCAGCCTTCATTAATGACTCCTGCATAGGGGCAAACATTTGCGGAAAAAGCGTTAATACTTTAACCTTCATCAACAAGTCCCTCCATTAACTCCACCGTTACTTTTCCTTGAGCTAAATCCACTTCTTTAACAACATCATCAATAAAAGGAAGTAAGATATCTTTTTGCTTTGCTTTTTCAGCTTTAACCACCCAAACATCATTAGAACCTAAGGCCATGATTTCTTTAATCTTTCCTAATTTTTCACCTTGATTTGTATATACACTTAAACCAATAATTTGGTGGTGATAATAAGCCCCTTCTTCTAGTTCTTGCTGGTCATCAGCAGGAATAGCTAAAGTTAGCCCTTTAAAGCTTTCAACTTGATTAATATTACTAAACTCTTTGAATTTCACAAGATAAGAACCCTTATGTTCTTGGAAGGATTCAACAGTCACTTGCTGGATACTTTTTCCGTCTTTCATTACAAATAAACGATTCTCTTTAGCAAAACGTTCCTCTATGAAGTCGGTGTCCATCAATAATTTTAATTGCCCTTTAATACCAAAGGTATTGACAATCCTTGCAACTTGATAATATTCCATATGTGTTCCTCCTGTAAATTCATTTGTAAGTTAAGGGTATAAAAAGTTGTGTTCTTTGTCTAAAGTTTTGAGTACGAGTTTACTCAGGGCACATACAAAAAGACACTAACTTAAGTTAGACTCAGTTTAGTGCCTTAAGATGGAATAAATAATAAGTTACCCTATTATTTTACTCTTCTTCATTATCATTGAGGTCATCAGCAATGACGATACGTGAGCGTTTTTGATCACGTAGACGAACACTGTAAACAATTGTTCGAATTGCTCGAATGACACGGCCTTTTCTACCAATAATTCGTCCTACATCATCAGGATGTAAGATTAAATGATACTCCATAAATTCTTCAGTATCATGAAGTTCAATTTGAAACTCCTCTGGGTGGTCTATTAAAGGTTCCACAATAGTTTGAATTAAACGTTCAATTTTTTCTGTCATTGAGAGCACATCCTTATCTTTTGACGCTATTGATTAGGCTATTTGCTTAATTTAGATTCGTGGAATTTTTGCATAATTCCTTGACTGGATAAAAGGTTACGAACGGTATCTGAGGGTTGTGCCCCATTTGCTAACCATTCTAAAGCCTTCTCTTCATCAATTACTAATTCTCTTGGTTCTGAAACAGGATTGTAAGTGCCGATTTTTTCGATAATACGACCGTCACGTGGAGAACGTGCATCTGCTACCACGATACGGTAGAAAGGACGCTTCTTAGCTCCTGAACGCTTTAAACGAATTTTAACTGCCATGTATTTCACCTCCATAAGTTCTATCACAGTTATGAATAATAACAGAAAAAAAACAATCTGTAAAGGGTTTTTCCTTTACAGACTAAAAATTTATTTACGCTTGCGTTTTTTCTTCAACAGACGGGCAATTTTCTTTTGTTCTTGCTCTTTTTGAATCTGCTCTGGCGATTGTATTTTACCCAAAGAAGGTATGCCCATATTTGGCATTCCACCCTTTTGTCCTCCTTGTTGCAATTGATTCATCATTTTGTTCATGCCCCCCATTTTACCATTGGACATTTGACTCATCATTTCACGCGATTGGTTGAATTGCTTAATTAATTGATTAACTTGTTGTAAGGATTGACCACAGCCAGCCGCAATCCTGCGTCGACGACTTTGGGAAATGACATCTGGATTGGTTCTTTCATAAGGAGTCATGGATTGAACCACTGCTTTGACTCGATTCATCTCTTTATCATCGATATTAAAATCTTCCAGACCAGGAATTTTATTCATACCAGGGATCATCTTAAGTAGGTCTTTAATAGGCCCCATTTTACGAACTTGATCCATTTGATCAATAAAATCATTAAAATCAAAGGAAGCATCTTTAATTTTATCAGCCATCTTAGCTGCTTGTTCTTCATCAAAATCTTGTTGAGCTTTCTCGATCAGGGTCATCATGTCCCCCATACCAAGAATGCGTCCTGCCATACGATCCGGATGGAAAGGCTCAAGTGCACTTAATTGCTCACCTTGCCCGGTATATTTTATCGGTTTGTCGATAATGGCACGAATAGAAAGCGCGGCTCCTCCTCGTGTATCACCATCTAATTTGGTAATAACAACACCGGTAATATCTAGCGAGTCGTTAAAGGCCGCTGCTACGTTTACAGCATCTTGACCGGTCATAGCATCGACGGTTAAGAGGATTTCATCGGGCTGAACAGCTGCTTTAATCTGACGCAGCTCTTCCATTAATTCTTCATTTACGTGAAGACGACCCGCCGTATCGATTAAGACCACTTCGTTACCATTTAAACGCGCCTGTTGAAGAGCTTCTCTAGCAATCTCGACCGGATTTGCTTGCGTTCCTTGACTGAAAACATCAAAACCAAGTTGTCGACCAATCGTTTGGAGTTGGTCAATGGCTGCTGGACGATAAACATCCCCAGCAACTAGCAAGGGTTTCTTTAAACCTTGCTCTTTTAAATGTTTCGCCAATTTACCCACCGTAGTTGTTTTACCAGCCCCTTGCAAACCAGCCATCATAATTACGGTTGGTGGTTGTTTAGAGATATTAATCGGGGTATGCTCGCCCCCCATTAATTCGGTTAATTCTTCGTTAACAATTTTAACCACTTGTTGAGCCGGTGACAGTGAGTCTAGGACTTCTGATCCGAGGGCTCTCTCATTTACTTTCTTTACAAAAGTCTTCACTACCTTGAAGTTAACGTCCGCTTCCAGTAAAGCAAGTCGGATCTCACGCATCATTTGTTTAAGGTCGGCTTCGGTAATTTTTTCCCCTTTACCGACAAATGAAATGGAATTCTGTAATCGTTCGGATAATGCTTCAAATGCCATAATATTGCTCCTTTTTAGCTTTCTAATTGAATTAAATAGTCAATTTTTTCTAATATGTCATCTTGATCTGCCACCATTGAGCGAATTTCTTTTAAATGTTTCAGTCGGTCATTGCTTTTGGCTAAAATACGTAACTTTTCCTCATAGCTTTCTAATAATTTTTCTGAACGTTTTAGAATATCATGTACAGCCTGGCGACTAATCTCATAATAGTCTGCGATCTCCGATAATGATAAATCTTCTTCGTAATAAGATTGCATCATGGATAATTGACGATCCGTTAGGAGAGAACCATAGTAGGAAAGTAATTGATTGAGATAGATTGTTTTTTCAAGTGACATCTTAAACTCCCCTATTGATTAATAACTAGCTAGAATAAGTAACAGTCTTTAAAAAAATACTTAACATTCAATCACGACTTTTAAATAAATTTACTCCTCCTATTTTAGCATGATTTCAGCCGTCTCACAAATCGATAAGTGAAAAGCTGGGATTAAAGAAAAGATGTCTTCTATAAGTTGCTTTGGCTTTCTAAAACTTAGATAATATCTTTCTTAAAATTATTTCTTTACTAGATGTTCCATGTTCAAAGGCCTTATAAAAACGGCTCGCCGCTTGATTCTCTGCCTGGATTAAAAAGTACTGATTTATTTCTTCTTGTAAGCAAATATTCTCAAATGCTTTAAATAATGACTGAGCCACTCCCCTGTGTCGATAGTCTGGCAGTGTATAGACCCAATTGACATAGGCCATCCTATAAGAATCTTGAATGCAAAGATAAGAATGAAACTCCAACCTACCCACAATCTGATGGTCCTCATAAGCTAATAAAGAGCGACTTAGTTCGTTGGGTTGATTGGAAACCACTTTAATTATCGCTTCTTCATCTATATCATCCGTTGTCATCCTATCCGGTTCTATTGCCAATACTTTGTTCAAATAAATGATAAACTCTTCTACGTTTTCTTTTGAAAGTTCTTTGATTTCCATTTTTCTCCCATTAATCTATAAATATACTATGCTGAATCATCTCTCTATTTTATTAAAAACTATCTGTCCTTAAGACTGTTGTCCATAAACTAGATTCAATCAAGACTTCATCTGATAGCTTAAGCTTAACAGAATAGTCTTTGTTAAACAGTAAAAATAAAGATAAAATAAAAAGAATAGAGCAAAAAACGAACTCCATTCTTTAAGAATCCATTTATTCAACTATTCAGTCTGTTTTAAGAAGTACACCGAAGATCAACGCCTACTTAAATTAGCCAAAGTAAAATAACTCTTCAAATTTTTTATCTAAAGCAATGCAAATAATAAGCGCTAATCTTGCGGATGGGTTAAATTGTCCTTTTTCGATAGCACTAATAGTTTGTCGAGAAGCCCCCACTAATTTGGCTAATTCTTCCTGAGTCAAACTTTTCTCTGCTCTAGCAACTTTTAAGCGATTTAGTAAAACTAATTCTTCTTTTTTTCCCATATTTAAAAAACTCCGTAACTACTTAATAATGAGGCAAAGCCTAATATAATAGCTAATATAGCTATGATCCCACTTACCAAATAGAGCTTTTTATCTGGCATTTTAGAATACTGATAAAATGAAGCCGCAGCTACTTGAGCCATTAAGATTATCATAATGTCTATGGCTGATTCATTAAAGATAACCCTCAAAACAATAAGAAGTAACATTACAACCGATACTCCTACCCACCCAATTTGAAAAGCTTTCGTATTAATGGCTTCGTCCCTTTCGTCTTTTTGTGCTCGCTGTGCTTTTTTTAAAACATCCTCTTTTTCCATAGTTTGCTCCTCCTTTAACTATTATCTAAATAATAACATTCCAAAAGAGATATGTAAAGTATTGTTGTCACCATGTAAAGTTTAATTGCTTTTGTGTTTTCACATTCCTGTCTTTTATGTGGTAGATTGCAAAATTCTATCCATATCGCCTAGTATTCTAACCATAACCCTATAGCCTTAGTAGGGCTTTCAAACAAAAACAAAAGAACAGAGTTAGAACTAGCTCTATCCTTAACGGTCAATTGATTCAGCTATTCAGTTGATTTTAAGAATTAGATCGAAGATCACTCAGAAATTAAAATGGGTATTGAATTTGATCAAGGTGACTACTTTTAATCATTAGTTCTTTATACAAACGATAAGCCAAAATTTCGCCTAAATAAGCAAAGGCTGAAGACAAAGGCATTACAACAAGGATAGCGTTAAGAGGTAAGATGAGTATGAAAAGACTCATCATTTTTCAGTTAATATGGACTAGACAGTTCGCAAGTCGAGGGAAATAGATTATTCCTATTAAGACAGGTCATAACATTTTCTTAACTAAATGTTCTGGGGCTTGTAGAAATAATGTGATATCAAGTGGCGTCAATAAGCTGATCACTAACAGTTTTCTTTTTGTGTTCTTCATAAAATTCTCCTTGTTTAGTCTGCCAACTTCCTACTCTCTATAATATACGTACCATTCAGATACACTACCCCCTTTCAAGATTGACTGTCATCTTTAAAAGAGTTTATAAATCAGCCAGTTTGACAGCTTAAGTTGTTTAATTTACTTTTTCTTGGCAAATAAAACAAAAAAAACAACTACTTCCTAAGTCTAAAAGTAGATTTAGAAAAAAGTTGTTTTAAGGATTATAAATAGAATGACTAAGGATTAACTAATTACCTTTAAATAAACTTGCTTCATTGAAATAAACGATTTAGGGCATAAAATGCCCCCACCCTTTTCCAATTGCATAGCCGGCACCATAGAAAAAAGTAACAATCAGTAACCCATAAACGATCATTTTTAAAATCTCTGTTATTTTTTGGTATTTTTCCAATTCATTTGCATCTTTTTCAACTTTTTTCATCAGATCAACATCCCCTCTTAACATATAATCTATAGATATTTGATAAAAATTACTAATCTTAATCAAGGTTGGAATATCAGGAAAGCTTTTTCCTACTTCCCAACTAGACAATGTTTGTCGTGTGACATTCAACGAATCAGCAACCTGCTGCTGAGTAAGTTTAAGTTCTTTTCTCTTTTCCTTTAAGATCTCATTGAGCATCGTCTTCACCTCCTAAATTTAAGATAGGCTTTATCAGAGTTTTGGCCTAGCAATTTGAAATTGCAAGTGATCATATTTTGGCAAATATTCTTTGCATGGCGATTATATCAGGGATTGCTTTGAATTTATATCATTCAAATGAATTGTTAAGACTTTCAACTGTCCTATTTATTTTTAGCAAATAAAATGAATTTCCATATTTAAAAGAGACTCGAATGGTTCTCTTTTATACTTCTTAATATTTTTCATAATTTTCTGACTAAAAGCAAAAGATTATTTAAATTTAAATTAAAAGTTTTATTTTTATAATTTCTAACATAATTCTATTATAAATCTCTAATTTTCATTTTTTCAATTTGGGAAGAAATTTTTAATTGCTTTCTCATAGCAAAATATATAGCTAATAGAATAAAGGTAGGTATATTGTTTACTAAGAGTGTCGATACAAAATCCATTAAACTTTTCATGTTATCGGATTGTTCCAGGGGGGTGATGGTTAAAACAAGTGATAAAGACATAGAATAGACAAAACTTAAAGAGGGCAGTATCAAGCCAAACCATTTATTTTTAAGTTTAGATAATAATATTTGTAAGATAATAATTAATGCCCCATATACAATAAACATAATCAAAGCAGCTCTCATATCATTCAACTCCTTTCATCTTTTTATACTCTGAAACCAAAATTTTAGCTGTTTCAAAATCAAGCTTATCATTAACAGCCAATCGTTTAATTAAAGAGATATAAGGTTCATTTGCAATATCATCGCTCATTTGAATTTTTTGGATAAGCCTATCTAACCTTAGTCTTACTGTCGGATAAGTAACCTCATATTGTTTAGCGATTTCTTTTAAAGAGCCAGATGCTAATATAAATCTTTTGATAAAAGATAAATCTTCTTCTTCAAGATTTGCCATCCATTCAGGAATAATATTAATTTTCATTTCACCCCCCCTTCTTTAATTAAGTTAAAGTTATCATTTAACATTATTAAAGTCAATCTTTATCCTATACTTTTACATTATTTAAATTAAGTTTATATAAAAACTGTTTTTAGTGATAAAATGAAGCTTAACTCAACAATTGATTCTAGTGAGACTACTATTTAGGAATTAAACTAAAAGCTAGCTTTAATTTTAGTAGAAAGTTTAACTATTAGCCTGAGATAATTATTATATCGGCCTCTCTTAAAAACAACATCAATATTGCTAAAAAAAGAAAAGGAGCAAGTTATAACACTTCATAACTTACTCCTTTTTTTATATTTGATTTAAGAAAGCTAGTCATACTAACTCATAACTCTTTGCAATTTGGTTAGAAAAAATATATTCTCAGCAAAAATTCTGCGAGTGTTGTATTAAATAAATAAATTGATAGACCATTAACCATGGCACTAAAAATATAAAACAAAAGCAAAAAAGAATAGTTTCTTTAAAGCACTTTTAATAGTCTTATTCATATTTATCCCTTATGTTATAAAATTTTATCGCATGAGATAATTGATCGTTATCCATTGTTAAGAAGACAACCTTAATAGAGCTTATCCCCTTACAAGATAATTGAAATTCCTAACTTAGAATTAACTAATTAGAGATTGACATATATCCATTCAAAACAACATAGCTCTAAAACACTTTTCGTTCTTTCAATCAAACTCGTCCTGTCTTATATCCATTCAAAACAACATAGCTCTAAAACAAAAGAAAACACAAGTACAGAGCTAAGAAAGTCTTATATCCATTCAAAACAACATAGCTCTAAAACTGTCCCTCGTGGATAAATAGATTTCCTGCAGTCTTATATCCATTCAAAACAACATAGCTCTAAAACTATTAAGGTATTAGTTGATAATTTACCTAAGTCTTATATCCATTCAAAACAACATAGCTCTAAAACGTAAAAGAATTAATTCCTCCCATGTCATAAGTCTTATATCCATTCAAAACAACATAGCTCTAAAACTGCAATGTTCTGTCGCTCGTGATAAGATATGTCTTATATCCATTCAAAACAACATAGCTCTAAAACAATGCAAAGCAAGTCGCTCGGCTACTACGTGTCTTATATCCATTCAAAACAACATAGCTCTAAAACTCGCCGTTTTGATATTCCAAAGATAATTTAGTCTTATATCCATTCAAAACAACATAGCTCTAAAACTGCGACGTGTGACTTTTTTTGGCAATCATCGTCTTATATCCATTCAAAACAACATAGCTCTAAAACAAAAGAAAACACAAGTACAGAGCTAAGAAAGTCTTATATCCATTCAAAACAACATAGCTCTAAAACTGTCCCTCGTGGATAAATAGATTTCCTGCAGTCTTATATCCATTCAAAACAACATAGCTCTAAAACTATTAAGGTATTAGTTGATAATTTACCTAAGTCTTATATCCATTCAAAACAACATAGCTCTAAAACGTAAAAGAATTAATTCCTCCCATGTCATAAGTCTTATATCCATTCAAAACAACATAGCTCTAAAACATTCCCCAGCAATCCAACCTCAAAAAATTTGTCTTATATCCATTCAAAACAACATAGCTCTAAAACTGCGTGCCGATTTCGTATTTGATACCGAGGGTCTTATATCCATTCAAAACAACATAGCTCTAAAACTAGAGTCTTGCATGCGCAAGCGAGCGAGCGGTCTTATATCCATTCAAAACAACATAGCTCTAAAACTTGTGTTTTATAGCTAACTATGATTATATAGTCTTATATCCATTCAAAACAACATAGCTCTAAAACCGATAGACCTGTTTAGCAACTTCTCTATTGGTCTTATATCCATTCAAAACAACATAGCTCTAAAACACGTACACCTCACGCCAGCGCACAACACGCGTCTTATATCCATTCAAAACAACATAGCTCTAAAACTACTATTTTACCGACAGCTCGCAATCCGCAGTCTTATATCCATTCAAAACAACATAGCTCTAAAACCTTTTAAAAATCACACACCAAAAAAACGATGTCTTATATCCATTCAAAACAACATAGCTCTAAAACCAATAACACACAATTCATTCCCTCAATCGTGTCTTATATCCATTCAAAACAACATAGCTCTAAAACATAATTGCACTTATAAGAACTCTGAAACATGTCTTATATCCATTCAAAACAACATAGCTCTAAAACGAGAATTAGAAAATGTTTTTTTGTAGTTTAGTCTTATATCCATTCAAAACAACATAGCTCTAAAACTAATATTCTAATTCTGATTTTTGTTCTTGCGTCTTATATCCATTCAAAACAACATAGCTCTAAAACATATCTTATCACGGACGAATCATTATTGCAGTCTTATATCCATTCAAAACAACATAGCTCTAAAACTCCACATACCATTCCAAACTACTTGCATACGTCTTATATCCATTCAAAACAACATAGCTCTAAAACAACCAATTAAGCTTATCAGTTAGCAACCATGTCTTATATCCATTCAAAACAACATAGCTCTAAAACTCATGCATAGCGACTAATTCTAAGTCAACGGTCTTATATCCATTCAAAACAACATAGCTCTAAAACCTCGCAATGCTTGGAGACCTTATTATGAAGCTATTTGTTTTTGCGAAAACTTCAGTTTTGAATGGGTAATTTTTTATTCTTCAAATTTATAAACATAATATTCTGAATCTATTACATATTGAGGGTATCCATATAACTTTCGTGGTTCTATAAAAAGTGTACGTAACCCATAACTAGTAATGTATTCAAATAAATCATGGACTTGATCTTGTGTTAAATAAGAAAGTGAATTGATAATGATTAATAACTTCTTTTTTTTCAAATAATTAACTACTTGAACTATATCATAAAAGCGTTCATTTATCGAGTGATAATCAGTAGCAATTGTCACATTAAATAACTTCAAAACCGCTTTTATATCCACTTCATTAGCTATTAAGTCTAGCTCTGAATCTATTAATACATCGTCTACTTGTACTAGTAATTGGTGCAGAGTTTGCTCTAATTGATTCTTTTTTTCAGGCGTCTCATTTAATTGATCTATTATATCTTGATAGATTATATTTAAGAAAGTGGTTGAATTAATTTGATACCCTAGTATATCTGTGATTATAACCATTTCATTGGCTTTTAAGTTATTGTTTTTATGGTCATAAAATTTTAACTCTGCCTCTTCAGTGTAAGAGTATATTTGTTCAATAATGTTTGAAAAAAGTTTGACCTCCTCAATTACCAATAGTGTAGGACATTCAATTAAAAGCGGTTGATCGAGCATTTTAAAATTAATCTTCACTCTAATCTCCCTCCCCTAAAATCACAATACGATCTGTTCGATTCGCAATGGATACGTCTGATTCTCCTACCAAATATATCATCCTTGAAAATTGTTTTTCAGTCACTGTTAAAAGTGTGACTAATCCTTCTTCTGGAATATGTTTTTTTAAACGATTAATTTGCGCCGCTTTAGCCGTTGAATTAAGTAAAATCTTACTATAAATTGAGTACTGATGCATAATAAAACCTTCATCAATTAAAAATTTTCTAAATTTACGATAGTCTCTTTTTTGCTCCAAACTAGCAACGGGCAAATCAAACATTAATAATAAACGCATAAATCTATAAGACATCTCTAAACTCCGGCTGCCTATTATCCTCCTCATTCAAAAATTTAATCGATCGTTTTGTATAATCAGCAATAATATTTGTTAAAAACATCTCTTGTTCCCTATAAGCGAATGTTCGACTAAATATTTTAAAGAGTTTTAATTTAATCACTTTGAACTCTTCGCCTTGATACTTATAAACGATAGTATCAATTATTATTCGAAAGGGTTCCATTAAGTCACTTGCTAAATTAAATTCATTAAATTGATTATCATGTTTGATTCCTAATTGAGTTAAACAACCATTTTTTACAATTTCTCTAGCAAACATGCTTAAAATAAGGGTATACCCATAATCCAAGGCGGCATTAATAGTACTGGGATCTGTCCGTACAAAATCTGCTCCAAAAAGTGTGGTGAAATATAACCGAGAAGCATGCGCTTCTCGATTACTTTCATCAAAAGATAGAATGCCCTTACTAAAGTGTCTTAATGTTTCAGCTTTAGTATTAGCGCCTAGCTCCTGCAAAAAACTAGCCTGATTTAAAATTTTTTGTCTAATAATATTTCTCCATAGTTCATTTTTAAAAGAGACAGCCCACCTCATCTGTTTTTTCAATTGTAAGGAACTATCATGGCGTCCATAATAAGGTTGGAGCATACTTTTAGGTAGACGTTTTTCATCGCAAAAAACAACCAGTACATTATGATCAGCTAAATGTTTTAATAGCATCGTCGTTAGTGTAATATCAGTTGTTTCTAAAATAAGTATATCGATTTCTGACAAATGAATTAATTCGGTTGCTCGTGCACTTCGATAGTATAAATGGTGATTTTTATAGCTCAACTTGGAATGTGAGTTAACCACCACTGTCCGCCACGCCATTACAATTCCTCCAACTTTATTCTCGTTTCATAAAGACCAGTTATAGAATAGAAAATTAAAACAGATTCGTTTAGATCTCCTAATGTATATCTAGACCGTACCATGTTTTCATCTAAAAAATTAAATGCAGCAGGTGCTCCATAAGAAACAAAAGTAAATAAAGAAACAATTGATTTGGCTAGGCCATTAATATCCTGACTCTTCTTCTGATAGATTGTTTCTAACCGTTTAGTAACTTTAGGTTTTTGGATATATTGATCAGCAAATCTAATAACCTCCTGGAAGATTAAATCAAACTTTTCTAAGTGATTATTTACATATTCTACACTTTCAGGATATTTACTTTCATCATAATGTTGAGCATGATAGACCATTGGCACTAAATGAGCAGATAGAACAAACTGATTACCTTTTTGAGCTTCTTGATGCGATGAAATCAAACGTCTTGCGCCCTCTTTTGTTTCGTAGAGTGTGTATTTCTTTAACACAAGGTATTCAGCGTCTTCTCGAAAGCCCTTGTCGCTTAAAAATTCTTTTGGAGATTGCTTAAACTTAGCTTTTTCTTGCATTGTTACGCCGATGAATTGCCATTTCTTCTTATCTTTTATTGCTAAAGTAAAGGCGGTTTTAGGGTTCAAATACCCTCCATATTTATTTATATCCAATCCTTCTTTTATTGGTATGAGTTTCTCTGAAGTCCCCTTAGGGTTTAACGTTTGTTTGTATAATTCTCCAGATTGTTCTTCTACTTTTTTGACGATATTCATCTGCTTTGAAGATAGCACTTTTTTAATTGTCTGCATTTCTTTATTTTTATCCCAAAGAACCTCGCCTGTCTTTTCGTCAATCACAAAGTCTTCCACAAAGAAATCAATCATCTGATCATATTTCATTTTTCGATAAGAAGCTTTGTTTTTAATAGAACTAGATTGATAAGAAAATTGACCATAGACCAAGTCACGTTTCACTCTTGGATTAACTTTCAAAATTTTATTAGCCACCACTGCATTTAAATATGCATCATGTGCATGATGATAATCGTTAATTTCACGAACTTTATAAAGATTAAAATCTTTTCTAAACCGACTTGCTAAAGTAGATTTTATGGTGACGATATCTACAGTTTTTTCAGCCGAAGAATCATTTAAAATCGTATCTAAAATATTAGCAACATATTTAGTTATCTGGCGCGTTTCTACCAAGCTTCGCTTAAGGAAACGTTCTTTTTCTTTCTCGCTCAATCCTCCTCTTTCGGCTTTGGTAAGGTTCGCTAGTTTCCGTTCGCTCATAAGTCCTGACTTTTGTAAACGTTCCCAGAAACTTCGCTGTTTATCGACGATAGCTTTAGAAGGGACATCGTCCAATTTTCCCCTATTTTTTGCAGAACTAACAAGAACTTTATTATCAATCGAGTTATCTGTAGTAAAACTTCTTGGAATAATATGATCAATATCATAAAAAGATAAACGATGAATATCTAAAGGCTCTCCTGTATACATATCTTTCCCGTTTTGTAGATAATATAAATAGAGACGATCATTTTGTAAGGTTTCATTAACTATCGGTTGCTCTTTTAATAAATTACTACCAAAGTCCTTCAAGGCAGTCGTTAATTTATCTTCGCGTTTCTTAGATTGCTTCTTACCAAAAGCTGTCGTTTGATGTTCACGAGCCATTTCAACTACTACTGAATGAGGAGCGTATCCCATAATCCCTACCACTTCTTCTACAATTTTTAGAGATTGTAAAATTGATTTTTTTATAGCAGGCGAGCCTGGCAACTCATAAACCATATCCTCTAACGCTTGATCTTGTTCAATATTTTGAGCGCGTTCAATAGTCTCTTTAAAGCTAAGCGTTTCATCGTTAATTAATTGCATGAAATTTCGATTGTGATGGCGATCTACTCCATCATCATCCTTTAAATAGTCCATAATTGTCTTATGCGATTGCTTATCACGAATACCATCAATTAATTTTGCTGACAACCTTCCCCAACCTGAGTAATTTTTTCGAGAAAGATGCTTAATCATTTCTGGTGTTAAGTATTGATTAAATTGTTGCAATTGTGTTTTCTTCATCTTACGATCTTCGAAAATAGTCAGAATAAATATAATCTTTTCTAGCATTTGCGAAAGCGAGTCATCATCAAGTAAGGCTTGCATTCCTTCAATTTTCATAAAATCTAAATAGGTTGAATAACTTGCATTAAATCTTCCATCAATCCCATTGATTTCACTGGCTTTTATAGCCAACTCATTTATTAGAAATTTTTTTAAATTTTTCTCGCTGACAGAATGATTTTTCTTAAATAATTGATTAAAAATGGCTTCTTTTTCTTTTTTAGAAAAAAATTGAAGCCGTTGTCGCTCATCTTTATAGGAAACTTTTGTTAGTTCATTAAAAATGGCGAATTTTTGATACAGCAAACTTCGCTTAGGTAGTACCTTTTCCTCTGGAAGATAAAGGTCGTAGTTGGTCATTTTTTCAATAAAAGAAGTAGCAGATGCTTCTAAATTGACCACACTCTCAAAATTCCACGGTCTAACAGCTTCATTTGACTTTCTTGTCATCCATGAAAAACGATCTTCATTTGTTTTAGCAAGTGGCCCGACATAATAAGGAATTCTAAATTTGAATATCTGTAATATTTTATTACGGTTTTTGGCTAAAAATGGATAATACTTTTCTTGATGATTTAAGATAGCCACTAACTCTTCTTGATGGACTTGATGAGGAATACTTCCATTATGATAAGATCGTTGCTTTCTTAATAAATCCTCTGTCTCCATTTTATGAATAAAATAATCACTGCCCTTAATGTTTTTAATTTCAGCTCGAAGGTATTTATAAAACTCTTCGAGACTAGCTTCGCCGTCTATATATCCAGCATAACCTTTTTTTGTCTTATCCCTAAAAAGATTATAGTATAAACTCTTCGAATGATTTGCAACAAGGTCTTTAAGCTTTCTTAAATCTTCTTTATGTTCATTGTATTGACTTATCATATTATCAGAAAGGAGCGCATTTGTTTTTACACCACTCGGTTTCAAAACGCCTGCTAATTCAATAGCATCGTAAGTTGCCTTAGCCGTCGTAAATAATTCTAAATGCTCATCACCTATTTTTCCCAACAACTCTTCTAAATCCTCATTGTAGGTCTCTTTCGTTAGTTGCAACTCTGCTTTTTCTTCTAAATCAAAAGCCTTTTGAAAGTTTCCCTTATTTCCAACAATCAGATTTAAAAATTTTTCTAACGGGTGTGACGTTTTTATTTTTAAGAGATTTCTTACTCGTTGATTCTTAGCTGATCTAGCAATTTTTTCTTTAAAAATTAATTCAATTTGACTTGATTCCTCATCAGTTACTATTATTTTATCTTCTGGGAAAGCTTGATTAAACGTTTTAATAAATTGAAGCCATTGTTGTTTAATGGAAGTGTTTTTTAAGTCTAAGTCGCCTTCAATTAAAAAATGTCCACGGTATTTGATAATATGGGCGAGTGCCAAATAAACTAATCTTAAATCAGCTTTCTCGCTACTATCAGCTAAGTGTTTACGTAAATGATATATCGTTTCAAAGTTTAGGTGGTATTGTTTTTCCTCATCCATGTTTCCAAATATAGGGTATATGTTGTAAGGTTTGTCTTCGTCTGTAAAAAAGCTGTTGTCTAAACGTTCAAAGAAATTTTCATCCACTTCTTTTATCGCTTCAAAAAAAAGATCTCTTAAATATACAATTCGATTTCGCCGACGACGTAATCGCCGACGACTCGTTCTTTTCATTCGAGTATCTTCCGCAGTTTGTCCCGTATCAAAAAGGCGAACTCCCCAGAAATTCTTCTTAATTTTCTTACGATCAGTGTTGCCTAATATATTCATGTTTTTTCTCACAAGTTGGAGGTCTTCCGTTAACACAGCCCACCCTACTGATCCCGTCCCAATATCTAATCCAATCGTATAAGGTTTCTTCACTTAATCTCGCTCCATTTCATTGAGTTTTAGTATCATTTTTAAGATAACGGTTACATTATAACATAGCATTATATGAAAGAAGATAATTTTTTTAAAAATATTCAATTTTTCCAATAATAAAAAAATAATATAGAGCGTTGACACAAATGATTTTTATGTTATTATATAGATGTTGTATCCATTCAAAACAACATATGCGAGTTAAAATAAGGTTTAACCGAACCCAACTTATGGCGCTGTCTCGGCGCTTTTTTTTTAGCTAAAATTATGAAATTAACCACGCTAGAAGGTGAATTGTTTGTGTACAATGCGCTCATTCACTCTCTCATTCCATCTAAAATAGTAACCGCTTCTCAAGTGCTGCGAACACTCACTTTTGCAATGAACCTACCCTCTCCCCACAGAAAAAGCCCCCGCATCCGTTTAGGATGAAGGGGGATTTCTTATACAGTCGAGACGATCTATTAAAATTTATCATGGAGTTTAAGGATATCTAGCAACATTTCATCCCTATATTTTAATAAGGATTCCCGATCATTTCCAATTTCTTTTGGTCTGTTTTTAAGCGATTCTGCGACCATTTTCGGAATTTTCTCCTTGGCTTCTTCGGGAATTTCAGTCCATGTAGCAAGGTCTTCTAACCAGCTTTCTAACGATGGACCGATATGTTTGAGGACAGCTTCAATTCCACCTTCTCCTCCGCCTAGTTCAAAGACAAGACCCGGTCCCATAATTCCCCAACGAATGCCTGGTCCAAAGGTAACTGCCTTATCAGCATCTTCCATCGATACTGCACCGTCTAAGACCATCGAGATAAGCTCTCTAAAAACAGTCGCTTGAATTCTGTTAGAAACAAAACCTTTTAATTCTTTATTCAATACAATCGGTTCTTTATTAGAAGACTTAAAGATTTCTTTAGCCACTTCAATCGCCTGATCACTCGATTTTTCGCCTTTAGCCAATTCAATTAGCGGAATCAAGTGCGGGGGATTATAAGGGTGTGCTCCGATAATTCGATCGGGTTTTTCAGCAAATTTAGCGATTTCTGAAATAAGCAAGCCAGAGGTTGAAGAACCCATCACTGCTTTTTCTGGTGCATATTTTTCAAAGTCTTTAATAAATCCTTGTTTTATTTCATAATCTTCAGGTAAACACTCTTGAACATAATCAACATCTTCTAGCGCTTCTTCTAAGTTTCCTGTATAAGAGATTCTGCTTAAAATTCTATCTCTTTCTTCTGATGTAAAAACATTTTGAGTAATTAGGGTATTTAAAGCATTATCAATATATTTTTTTACTTTTTCTTCTTCTTCTTCCCATTTGTTATAAGAAACTACATTATATCCTCCAATAGCAAAAACAATGGGGAAAGAACTTCCTATCACACCACCAGCAATAACGGTAATCTTTTTATCCATATAAAACGCTCCTTTAAATACAAAAACCAACCCTATAACTGATTTCATTAACTAGTTATAAACAAGACTATGTTCCATATCGTTTTAACGAACAACCCCATTGAATGTCATTAGTTATCTCCTATCCTTTTCTTGAAGCCCCCTTCCTAAACCAATTCATTAAAGCAACGAACTGTCAATCTATACACATTCAATTTATTGGTCTTCGTTAACAAATTTATCTTAGAATAAAAATAGAAGTCTTTCAAGAATTCTGAATTCGTTGTTTTTTAATATCATACCATTTAAAACACCCAGTCTTTTAAGGGTGATTTGAAAGCATTTTTACTGTCAATTACAATCCATATAAACTATCTTTATTTTTAATGACCATTTAAATTATAAGGAGACAGTCTGTTGAAGATCAAAAAGGTTAAAAAAAATCTATTGTCTCCATTTTTCCTTCTTATTCATGCACTTGTATCCTACTTCAAGAGAACATTAACCTACTCATCGTTTTTTGACTATGTGATAGGTAGTGGAGTAATTTTTTCACTATTATATGAACCCACAATGGCTAATTGTTGACCTGGCTTGATTTTTAGAGTCACTCCGTTAATGATCGAATAATCTTTGTAACTAAAGTGGACATCTTCTAATTCGATCGAACCTGATAAATATGTCTTTTCTTTTAGATGATCTTCTGTTTTTTGTTCCAAAATATGACCAATTTTGCTTAGAGAAGCTTTCATTCTTGAATAATCTGAAATCTGTTCGAAAAATACCCCTATTAGGTTTAATAATTGAAGTTTTTAACTAATTAATGGAATTCTTATTTCATTCGTTTTTTATTTTTTAATTAGGTTAAAAAGACGATATTGCTATCTCTTTAGCTTTGTCTGTGAATTTGTTTATTCTACAAATAGGGATTTGTTAAAGAATTTTATCTCTCTCCTAAATTAAACATTATTTTCTAAAAATGGTTGAACCAGATCCATCCACTCTAGAGGAAGATATGCCGATAGGTAGCCATGACTATAACCTTTGGCTTCATATAGAGTACAATTAGGATGCATTTTTCGAAATAGCTTGGCTGATTCCTTGACACAGCGCATTTCTTTTTCACCATAAATATATAAAACCTGTGCTTTACTATCTATAATAGACCTTTTTAGCTTATATCCTCCCATATATGTTCGGTACATTGTGATTAATGTTTTCATGGGAAGTCTTGGCATATCTACCATATAATAGTTTTCTAGTTCTGCTGGGTAAGCCATATTTGGATACATTTTTTCATTAAACTAAGTTGAACTTTACTAGCTAATTTACTAAACATAAGTTTACCAAAAAGTTTTACAATTATCGTACTAACTCTTGCCAATTTTGGCTGAGGAATGCAAAGACTTCCATCTATGATTGCTTTCTGTGCTATTTCATTGTCTAATGATAATAACTCCATAACAATTTGCCCACCCAAAGAAACACCACCTACAGCATACAATTCTCCATCACAATTATTTTTTATATAATCCATAATTTGCTGTGCAGAATTTTCAGTCGAGATATAATCTTTCTGATATTCTTCTCCATGACCATCAAGGGTTGGTAAAATGACATGGTAGTTTTCGGATAACATACGCGCTTGGCGAAGATAATTCCACCAAGAATTACCTCCACCATGCACCAATAATATATGTGGACACTTTCGATCGCCAAATTCATGAAATTTCATATTTCAGTACCCTCTTTACAGGAAGTATATCATTTAGATTTTAAACTAAATCTTATTAAATTAGTAGAGACTTTCACCTCGTTTTCTCCTTCTACCGTTTTAATTAATATAATTTTATAAGTGTGTCAGCCAATCGATAGAATATAAGATTCCCTCATGCATTAGCCAAGTAAACACAAAAGTAGAAACAGCTTTCGTTGGGATAAAAATTAAAATAAACTTTTTAAAAGACAAAGAAGTCAGCCCAGCAATCATACATAGAATATCATCAGGCGCGGCTGGTAAGAAGAATAATGTTCCTAATATCCAAGCAAAACGATTAACATTTGATGTCCAAGCCATATATCTCTTATAACACTTTTCCGAAATAAAGCAGAGTATAAAAAATTTGCCGTACTTACGTGCCAGAAAGAAAGCAATAATCGATCCAATGGTAATCCCTATATAATTATAAATAAAACCAATTAAAGTTCCAAAGACAAAATTTCCTGCTACTGAAGTCATCCCACCTGGTATGATGGGTATAACTACTTGAAAAATTTGGACTCCAATGAAGAAGAGCGGCCCCCAAAAACCTAATTGACGAAGGTGAACGGAAAACATTCCACCTTGATTTTCAGGCTTAAAATACGTGCCACAAAAAATAAAATATATAATAATCATTGAAAGAATTAAACCGACAAGGGTAATTATCTGAACTATTTTCCGATACTTTTTTACTCGTGAGCGTAAATCTGACTCTAGCATAAATAATAAACCCCATTTCATCTATAATTATTATATGATCCAACTGATTACTTAAACCTAGTATAGAGTCCTAATGTGATAAGAAAGTGATAATGTTTGTATTCGCTTAAATTATTTAGGGAGATTTGAATTTAATTAAAAGACTTAAAATTAATTAAAATAGGTTAATTTCTCAATTTCTACGGAAAACTTTTCTTCTTTAAACCTTTATTATTCCAGTTTTTTTACCCTCTTCTTAGACAAAATAAAAGATGTGCTAGAAAACCATGCGGATGTCTAGCACATCTTTATAATGTTAAACTTAGATCGTTCTAATTAAATCAATAATGGGTCTATCTAAAATTCTTTTTAATGAGAGGTAATAGATCAGTATATTAATTAGATAGATAACCAAAGAAAATCCTAAAAATAGTAAATAGTAATAGTTATTAATCAGAACCCCCAGACTTAGAGTGGAGGATAACAATGAAATACTAATCATAACGCCAAGCGTCACAAAAATTGAAAGCATAAACGATTTTATTTGTTCGAAGAAAAATTCCTTTAGATAGAGTTTTTTTAATTCTTTTGAATCCATTCCACAAGAATAAACCATGCCAATTTCTTTTTTCCTATTCATTAAACTCATATTAATGGATGAATAGCCATTGGTTAAATTTAAGATAACTATAATCAAACCTATCGCCACAATAATTTTTATTAAGGAGTTTAGACTCTGAGCTCGATTTTTTTTGACTTCTTCTCCTGAGATTATCTCGTATTGGTCATCATAAGCTACCTGCTGATTAATCTTCGCTTCAATATAATGCTTCACATCATTCACTTCTGCTTCAGCGACATTTATTTTTAATTTATAGGGATAGCGAGCGACTTCCGAATTAGCATCCTCCATCAAGCGATGATAATTAGCAAAATCAGTATAAAGCTTAACTTGAAATGGCAGCGTCCGCGACTCATACATACCAGGATCATTAATGGTGGTAGCGATTTTAATTTTTGACCGATAGTTTTCACCAATGAATATATCCATTTTTTCAACATTTTTGAAATAAGGGATTTTTTTTGCCTTGGCAATTGGTGTTTGAGGATCCTCTTGAACCCGATTGTCTAAAATGAATTGCCCCTTCTCTCCTCCCATCTTTTTTAAATCTTTTTCTTCTAAAGCAATCAAGAAGCCTTCAAGATAATCTGATTCCATTTTTTCTAGTTCTTGTTTTAGTTTTTTGCCTAAACCAACTTCCTCTGCCTGGTTGGATAAGGCTAAATTATTTTCAATAGATAAGTACTTCGCTTTCGAAATATACCCTTTATTATGCGGTATTTCTTTTAAGATATCTTTTAAGACTACAGGAATTTCATTATCTTTACTATAATAATCAACGATAATATTATACCCTTCATCAAAGTAGCCAAAATTAGTATAATAACGCGAAATTGACACAACCAAAAGGAATAAAGAAATGATTATAATACCTATAGCTGAAATATATGTCTGCGATTTTATACTTGCTAGGTTATTCAATCTTAGCTCTTGCCAAAGATTATCAGCTTTTTTTTTACTTGTTTTACCCAAGCTAATATTGCCCTTTATTCCGTCAATAATACTGATTTGAGTGATTTTTCTTGTTGGAGTTATGACTGCAAATAAGACCACTGAAAAAGTAATCAATAAGATGACCAGACTTAAAAGAGGATTAATTTGGATTAATTCTATTTTTGTCACTTCTTGTGCTTTTTGAATATTAATAAATAAATCAGATAAGATTGCAAATCCCAGGAAATGCCCAATTAAAATTGGGATGATAGATAGCCAAATAGCTTCCTTCACTAACAGCTTATATATTTGTAAATTGGTAGTTCCAATCGACTTATACACTGAAAGCTCTTTTATTTTTCTAAGTCCCCATACCCAGAATATATTTTTGATGAAAAAGATAAATAGAGCTAAACAGACAATTAAGGAAAAAATGATCATAGCTTTTGACATAAATTGTTGTATCGGATCATTTTCAACCCCGAAATATGCAATCAGTCTTTCATTAAACTCTAAATCTAGAGTGCGATCTAATGTTTGACTCATTTGTTCTTGTAGAGTCTCTCTATTTTTATAAGCCTCTTCAAAAGAATCAAATTTAATTGAAGCTTGCAGTGGTTGATCACTAATGGCATAGGTCAATGCATAGGTAATTTTACTATATTTATTATAGACATCTTCATAAACACCTACGATTTCATACTCTTTAGTATTTATTACATTAAATGTTTCTTCATTAGTTACCGTACTTAACGGACCTACTTCTTTTTGATTAACCACTCGACTACCCAGTTTAATTGATAGTCTATTCCCTAATTTAAGCTGATGCTTATCAATAAAGGATTTGGAAAGGACTATTTGTGAATCATTTTCAGGAAAGTGTCCTTCAATCATCTCTGAATAGCTTCGCATTTGATTGATTGATTCATCTTGATAATTGATAGCTAAAATATCCTTTTCATATAAGCCTGAATCTGGTTGAACTGATGTTCCACCAGCTAATTTTACTGTTTCTATCGATTGAAGTTGCTTAATTTCTTGACTGTTTAATTCTTGTTTAATCACAGCATCTGCGTAATTCTGAGCCATAGTAGACTTATAATGAATTAAGAGATTGTTGTAGCCATAATAGATGACCACCGAAAAAAATAGACTCACAATAAACAGCGAAATAAAAATAGGGAAATTTCTTTTATTCATTGCGCTCATCCCCCTCAATTTTACCATCGACAACTGTAATCACTCTATTGGTTTGAAGAGCGATTTCCTCATCATGGGTAATGACTATGATCGTTTGTTTTAAACTTTTGTTAAAGAATTTTAAAATATCGATAATCTCTTGCGAATTTTTACGGTCTAAATTACCTGTTGGTTCATCTGCAAGTATAATCGAAGGTTTATAAATTAAGCTTCTAGCAATAGCCACTCTTTGTTGCTGGCCACCTGAGAGCTCACTAGGGAAACTGTCTAACTTATTTTCAATCCCCAATTTTTGAACTATATCCTTAAACCCCCCCTTGTCAATTGCTTTTCCGTCTAATTTTAAGGGGAGTTCTATATTATGTCTGACTGAAATATTGGGTATGAGATTATAAAACTGATAGATTAAACCAACTTTTCTCCGTCTGAACAAGGCTAATTCTTTCGCGCTGTAATTAGCGATATCATTTCCCTCTATATAAACTTTGCCCTCACTTGGAAAATCGACGCCACCCACAATATGGAGTAAAGTAGACTTGCCTGAACCACTAGGACCAACTATCGCCACAAATTCTCCTTTGTCAATGGTTAGATTGACCCCTTTTAAAGCTTGAACAAGATTATCTCCATTTCCGTATTCTTTTTTCAAGTTTTCTACTTTTAAGATCTCCATAATAGCCTCCTATTAGTTAGTAAATTAATAATAGTCTGGCAATGTGATAATTAGGTGACATTATAGAATTTAATTTCAAATTTTGCCCCATTCTCAACATTTGAGACATTTATTTCTCCTTTATTCTTTTCAACGATACTCTTAGCCATGGCCAATCCAATTCCAAACCCATTGGAATCAGGGGTCTTATAAAATCTTCTAAAGATTTTTTTCAAGTTCTCTCTAGCTATCCCACCGCCATTATCTTGAATAGTAAGCGAGGTAAATAAAGGATTTCTCCTTGAATCAATCTTTATATGATTACATAGGGGACGATTATAGGCATTTTTTAAAATATTCGTCACGGCTTCAGCCAGCCAGTAAAAATCACCCTCTATAAAGAGAGTTTCGAGAGAATCACTCACTTCAAAATGAACATTCCTTCTAAAATCAACTGTTTCTGAAGCATATTCCACTAATTCTGCTAAATTTATGGTCTCTTTTTTCATGGGGTCTTCTTTTGCATCAAGACTCGAAAGCTTTAATAAAATATCTGAAAGTGTATTCAGTCTTAACAATTGTCTTTTTAAAATTAAAAGTTCCGACTTACTGGCTTCTTGGACTTCTATGGTTTCCAAAGAAAACTGCATACTTGTTATAGGTGTTTTAATTTGATGGGCAATATCTTCAAGGTATTCTATCTGCCTTTGAGCGTTATCGACAGTCTGTTCCCGAGCTTCCACCAAAGCAATAAATAATTTGTATAGACCATCTTCTAACATCGAAAAATCATCTTGCTTCATAGGCATGGTATAATTTTTTTTGTTCATATTTTCGATTAATTGAAGCAATTCATTGATTCTTTGCTTCTTTCTATATTCAAGCCAATAATATAAGCCTAGTAGACTGAAAATCCAAAGTATATATATCATTTAATCCATCCTATATCCTATGCCTCTAATTGTAGTAATTACATCCTTATCAAGCTTTTCTCTGATTCTCTTAATGGTCGATGTCAATGTATTGTCATTAACGTATTTATCCCTATCCTCCCAAAACATTTGCATCAGATGACTTCTTGTATAAACCCTATGTGGATTTTTCAAAAACAATAGAAGAATCTCGTATTCAAGCGCTGTTAGATTAACGGACTGGTGATGATAATGAACTTGCGATCTTGTAAGGTCAATTTCAATGTCTTTGTATGCTAAAGTTTTATTTTCCGTCAAAGGAATCGTTCTTAAAACGGCATCCAGTCTTGCCCGAAGTATCGCTAAAGAAAAAGGCTTAATCAAGTAATCATCCGCCCCACTATCTAGCGATCGTATAATAAAATCCTCATCATTCTTCACACTTGTAATAATGACACGAATATCTTTAACTTTTAACTGTTCAATTAAATGATGCCCCTCTTTGTCTGGTAAGTTGATATCTAATAAAGCAACATCATAAGTAATATTTATTTTTTCTAAAGCTTCATAATAGGAATGAGCGATGTCTGCAAGATAATCATGGCTCAGTATATAATTTTGAATTTGATTTGCTATTTCTATATTGTCTTCAATAATCAAGACTTTATTCACTGCTAAATCCCCCCATCTTTTCATAAATAATTATACAAATTATAAATCATAAAGACACCCTATCTTTTTAGAATGAAATAACCCTCAAAAGTGTAAGTTAATAAACACACTTTTAGGGCTATTTGATATAGTTTTTCATATTTGTTTTTTAAAATATCATAATATTACTACTATGATATTTTGTTTTAAGAGTCAATAATAAAATAGGTCGTTTTCGAATGAGTGCTCGATCAATAGATAATCTTTATTTTGACTAATTGATAGATTCTCACCATTTTCTCCGCAAAGTGTTTCTAATTATTGTTCGAGTTTAGGGGCCAGTATATTTCTATCGTCCTAAGTCCTAATTTTTCTTATATTCTCATTCGTATTTCTTTTTTAGCTTTTCGTGTAAATCCTTTAAATTACTATTTTTTCTAATTTGCTCAAATATTTCGTCATTAGAAAAAATATTAAGAACAGATTGTACAATCATTTTATCACTTCTATTAGCCTTCTTACCTACAATAATATTTTGATCCATCCAATCATCAACGAGATTAAAATAATCATCTCCCTTTAATACAAAGTCTTTCTCCTTCATTAAAATTAACTCATTTAAAACTCGCTCTGCATACTCCGAACCATTTTCAATATCATGATCTTCTAAATACCTTTTAGCAGCTGAGAGATAAAATGTAATTACAAGCCCTTTGTTTAATTCTTTAATATTAAATATATCTATTAAACTTTGTATTTTATTTGAAGTTTCCTTCCAACTAGTCAAGTCCAAAATCTTGTGTAAAATACTCTACAATATTTCTACGCTCACTTACTGATTAAATTTGATATACTTTCTTGAGGAACTGAGCCATTCGTCATACGTGTCCATCAGGACGGCACCAATTAATCGATTTGCTGACGCACAATTAGGGAAAATGCGAATAATTTTTTCTCTTCGGCGCACTTCTTGGTTCAATCGTTCCAAAAGTTTAGTTCTATTTAACGATTGTGACTTTTACCCACTACGGTGTATTGAAAAGCATCTTCGAAGCCATTATCCAGAATCTCGCAAGGTTTTTGAACATGGACCCAGACGCCGCAAAATCCTGGGCAAATCGGTTGAAGAACGCCCCCAGAAAGTGGAAGACCGTGAGGAATGGGGACACTGGGAAATCGATACTGTGGGTGGTCCGCATGGTGAAGAGGACCCTGCCTTATTGACGTTAGTTGAGCGTCACTCACGCTTTGAGTGGCTTATTTTGATTAAGAATCAGACCAGTCAGGCCGTTCATCAAGCGATCACCCAACTCATGAACTCCCTAGGAGATAAAGCTGAGCGACTCTTTAAGACTCTTACAAGTAATAACGGTTCAGAGTTCAGTTCACTCATAAAAGCCGTCTCCTCTGTAGCTGAGGTCTACTTCGCTCACCCTTACTCATCTTGGGAGCGTGGCACCAGTGAAAACCCACACCGTCTCGTTCGACGCTATATACCAAAAGGGGAGTCTTTAGCTAGGTATACACAGGTAGATATTGATCGCATTCAACAATGGATGAATGACAGGCCTCGGAAGCTATTAGGTTACGCCACGGCTCACGAAGTGTTTGTTAAGGCGTGGAAGAATGAACAGAAAACAGCTTGACGTGAGGGCTTGACAAGGAGCCTCCTTCGCCATGGTTTCCTAGCGTAAACGCCAGATAAACCGCTCAGCCCATCAGGCTACCATGGCTCAGCTCCTTATCAAACCCTCACAGAAAGATTAAACAACTACACGGATCATTGAACTCACACTTCTCATGGGCGAGGACTCCTTTGTACTAGGTGGCTAAGTTGTATTTGCAATTTATATCTAAATAACAATTATAGTACGCGTCATAAGCAACATCTCTATTTTTAGTTTGCGTCTTGGTCGCGTATAAGGAACACCAATGTATTTTCATATTTTTATAGAAAATGTGCATTGATAGGCGTTGTGTACCCTGCATCTGCTATTAAATAAGTCGGATTAAAAGAAGGGATTTTTTCAAATAAGAAGGGGAAAGCCAGTGTATCGTAGGTGTTTCCTGAATGGACACTATAAGCTAATACCCATCCCCTTGCGATCGCAAGCTGTTTGAATAGTATAGGCAAAAACTTGGCCATGGTCCCCTTTATGAAACCACCCTACCTCCGGATCATTGGGACTGATTGTTTGGGACTTTGTTAAGGTCTCCTTTTTTGTGTTTTTTAGCGACTTTTTTCTATGAATCATCCGATCTGCTTGAACAGCTTCCAGCATTTCATCTGCCAACCATTTGGCTTGTACCGGCACTTCTTCGTTGGTATATTTCCGGCCATTCGCACAAGCTTTGACGTGAGTACATCCATAAAAACTGCTTGGGTATCGACTACTCCTGCCTCCAAACACTGCGTGAGTATCTGGCTAAAAATCTGTTGGGCGATACTTGTTCCTTCAAAACGCCACTTGTAATTCTTTCCAAAGGTTGAAAAATGGGGCACTGAATCCGTGAGAGATAATCCTAAGAACCAGCGATAAGCAACATTCACTTGAATTTCTTGAATGGTTTGGCGCATGCTTAGAATACCTTAGAGATGTTGAATGATGAGATTTTGATAAGCGTAATCGGATCAAAACTTGGACGTCCACTATCCAAACAATAGACATCTTCTACTAAAGCATAGTTGAATGAAAAATTTATAGGGCGATCAATTTTGGTTCTATAATTTATAGGGTTGATGGCCGAAGGCCTCAACTCTATTTTTTACTTT
>NZ_JBNUPE010000015.1:0-45733 GCF_050409585.1 Facklamia sp. P9177 | reverse complement strand
GAATTAGCTCAGCTGGGAGAGCGTCTGCCTTACAAGCAGGATGTCGGCGGTTCGATCCCGTCATTCCCCACTCTTGACTCGTTAGCTCAGTCGGTAGAGCAACTGACTTTTAATCAGTGGGTCGCAGGTTCGAATCCTGCACGGGTCATATTCCTAAATGGAAACATCAAGGAATTTTAATTTGCGGGTGTGGCGGAATTGGCAGACGCACCAGATTTAGGATCTGGCGCCTTCGGGCGTGGGGGTTCAAGTCCCTTCACCCGCACTTGCATTTTGATCACTTATGATTTATAATTGAAAATCCTAAGTCATATTATGCCGGCTTAGCTCAGTTGGTAGAGCATCTGATTTGTAATCAGAGGGTCGAGGGTTCAAGTCCTTTAGCCGGCACTTTTGCGGAAGTAGTTCAGTGGTAGAACACCACCTTGCCAAGGTGGGGGTCGCGGGTTCGAACCCCGTCTTCCGCTTTGCCAAGATACATTTAGGCTTTTAAAGCCGGGGTGGCGGAATTGGCAGACGCACAGGACTTAAAATCCTGCGGTGAGTGATCACCGTGCCGGTTCGACTCCGGCCCTCGGCATTTCACTTTATTGTGAATGATAAAATATTTTGCACCCGTGGCTCAACTGGATAGAGTACCTGACTACGAATCAGGCGGTTGCAGGTTCGAATCCTGCCGGGTGTATTAGAGTAAAACGGGAAGTAGCTCAGCTTGGTAGAGCACTTGGTTTGGGACCAAGGGGTCGCAGGTTCGAATCCTGTCTTCCCGATTTGTTTATTCTTATATGGGGGATTAGCTCAGCTGGGAGAGCGCCTGCTTTGCACGCAGGAGGTCAGCGGTTCGATCCCGCTATTCTCCATTTTTTGGCGGTGTAGCTCAGCTGGCTAGAGCGTCCGGTTCATACCCGGGAGGTCATGGGTTCGATCCCCTTCGCCGCTATCTAAGGCCGGACCTTTAGCTCAGGTGGTTAGAGCTCCCCGCTCATAACGGGGTGGTCGTAGGTTCGAGTCCTACAAGGTCCATTATGCATTATGGATTTTGCCATTGGTTAACGGAGGATTACCCAAGTTCGGCTGAAGGGAACGGTCTTGAAAACCGTCAGGCGTGTAAGAGCGCGCGTGGGTTCGAATCCCACATCCTCCTTTGAGAATATGCGGGTGTAGTTTAGTGGTAAAACCACAGCCTTCCAAGCTGTTGTCGGGAGTTCGATTCTCCTCACCCGCTTTATTGATAATGGGCCTGTAGCTCAGCTGGTTAGAGCGCACCCCTGATAAGGGTGAGGTCGGTGGTTCGAGTCCACTCAGGCCCATAGCAATAATTAATTGTTATTTTGAATTGGCTCATGGGGAAGTACTCAAGTGGCTGAAGAGGCGCCCCTGCTAAGGGTGTAGGTCGGTTTATACCGGCGCGAGGGTTCAAATCCCTCCTTCTCCGTTATTCTTATATACTTGCCAATGAGTTTTGATATTGGCCCGTTGGTCAAGCGGTTAAGACACCGCCCTTTCACGGCGGTAACACGGGTTCGAGTCCCGTACGGGTCATTACAATTTAATGGAGGATTACCCAAGTCCGGCTGAAGGGAACGGTCTTGAAAACCGTCAGGCGTGTAAGAGCGCGCGTGGGTTCGAATCCCACATCCTCCTTTTTAATATTATCGCGGGGTGGAGAAGCTGGCATCTCGTCGGGCTCATAACCCGAAGGTCGTAGGTTCGAATCCTACCCCCGCAATTTTTTTAGTTTTTATCTTGGTCCGGTGGTGTAGGGGTTAACATGCTTGCCTGTCACGCAGGAGATCGCGGGTTCAAATCCCGTCCGGACCGTATACTTGCGGGTGTAGTTTAGTGGTAAAACCACAGCCTTCCAAGCTGTTGTCGGGAGTTCGATTCTCCTCACCCGCTTACTCAGACTCTAAAGTCTTTTTTATGTCTAAAAAGAGTTTCTTTCTGTTTTACTACTCCCCCCTAATTCCGTATCCGGATTAAGGGGGTTTTTAGTCTCTATGGGCTCTATGTCCAATAGGGTTGATGCTATCCAAGGAGATTAAGCAATTAACGGTTGCTTGGTCTCCTTTTCTTTTCTTCCTGACACATATAATCTTGATATTAAAAGTATTCTATTTTTGAAATGGGAGTCGTTTTTATAGCCATAAGCATGGCGTTTAAGCACTTTAATCGTGTTATTAATCCCTTCAATAGGGCCATTAGTCAGTGTGTGATAATGAAAGGTATTCTTAATGTATTGTTTAAACTTAGTAACTATTCTTAAGACTCTCTTAAGCCTTGGTGCAAGCGATTGATTTGAAGGCTGATAAAGGGTAGTCATAAACATTAGAGGGTCTGAGTGATCGAGGGAGAAACGAAGGTCTTGGACCACACGATAGACGTCTTTAAGGACTTCTAAAACAAGCAATCTATTATGGAGAAAGGTTGAATGTATTGAAGAATGAGCTGAAACGATTTAAGGATATATTGAATGTTACAAGCATTAAGAATTAAACTAAAATTAAACGGCTTGTCTCCTATCCGATACAGGTTACAAGCCGCTTAAAGATTATTTGATTAAAGTTACGTATTTATGGGTTCAGTACATTTTAAAAATAGAAGGGGGTTTTCTTTTTTTACTCTAAAATAAATAACTAAGACTATAAAAAACAATAAAAATTATACTTATAGCACCCTGATAATTCAGCTTGTTTTGAATACGGTGATGTTTCTTGACAGGGATTAAGCTTGGTAAGTAAATAGCAAGTGTAACTACAAAGAATAGAATTTGAACGAGGTAGAAAGACTGAGTGGGTAGTGAGGTGTAAACTCCTGTAATACTCGCTAGTACTAGCGTTGAAAAGACTATGTATATAATCTTTACGGGTATTTTTCTTTCAAGTATCTTAAAATTATATATTCCTTTAAGAAACTGCTGATTTATTTCTAAAGCTGTCATCAATATAATAAGGGGTATAAAAGATATCATTGCTTTATTGTTTAAAGTATTCGCCTGTGAATAGTAGGCGATAATATTTAGTAAAAAGCCAGTAAAATAACTATTTAATAGTATATGATAAATGGTCTTAACTAAAGGGACAAATTGGTACTGAACCACTATTATGATAATGTATATAATTAACAAAATATTTATAATGTAGTGCTGGTTTATCATAAAGAACAAAGCGGCTGTCAGCAAACCTATTAATAAAAGATAGTATATAATAGGTGATTTAGCCTTGGGATCTTTTAAAATATGATGATAATAATTGTAATGGTTAGTCATATTGCTTAAGATAACAACTAGTGCTAAAAGCCCAAGATCTAACCAGTCGACTTGCTTCACTGAATAAATAGCGGTAGTTAGTCCAAAACCAATCCACGACAAAGGATAGCCTACTAACTGCATCAAAGGATGTTTAAGTATGTTATTAATTGTGTTCATTGAGTTTCCTTTCAAGAGGATTTTATAATTGAAATTGTTTCTATTAGTATTCTAAGGTATAATTTACAACGTTACAACCAAAAGTTCCCGATAGGGTTCACGATTCATCGATTGTGAATTTGCCTTGTAACCAATATAAAAAATGGGGGAAGATAAATGAAAGCTTTAGAGAAAAGATTATTTACATCAGAGTCAGTTACAGAGGGACATCCAGACAAGATTGCAGATCAAATTTCTGATTCAATTTTGGATGCCATCTTGAAACAGGATCCGATGGCCAGAGTAGCCTGTGAAACAGCTGTTAACACTGGCTTAGTTATGGTGTTAGGAGAAGTTACTACGAGTGCCTATGTGGATATTCAAAAAATTGTTAGACAGAAGGTTGATGAAATTGGTTATAATCGTGGCAAATTTGGTTTCGACGCCGAAAACTTAGCCATTATTGTTTCTTTAGATGAACAATCAGCTGATATAGCTATGGGGGTTGATTCAGCTATTGAAACAAGAGAAAACCAAGAAAATGTACAAGAAATAGGAGCGGGAGACCAGGGATTGATGTTTGGTTATGCTTGTGATGAGACGCCAGAATTGATGCCTTTACCGATTTCTTTGGCGCACAAATTAACACGTAGACTGACTGAAGTAAGAAAATCTGGACAGTTGGACTATTTAAGACCGGACGGTAAGGCTCAGGTAACTGTAGAATACGACGAACAAGATCAACCCGTTAGATTAGAGGCAATAGTCGTTTCAACTCAGCATAGCGAGGAAGTGTCATTAGAAGAGCTTAGAGGAGCTATTTTAGACCTTGTTATTAAACCAACTATTCCAAACGAATTATTGGATGAAGAAACTAAGATTTATATTAACTCCACAGGACGTTTCATTATAGGCGGTCCAAAAGGAGATGCAGGCCTCACCGGACGCAAAATTATAGTGGATACATATGGAGGGTATGCTCGTCATGGAGGAGGCGCATTTTCAGGAAAGGACGCAACCAAAGTGGACCGATCAGCCTCCTATGCTGCACGCTATATTGCTAAGAATATAGTGGCTGCAGGAATTGCAAAAAAAATAGAAATTCAAATTGCTTATGCGATTGGAGTGGCCCAACCAGTATCTGTTAGTGTGAATACCTTTGAAAGCTCCGATCATTCAGATGCTGAAATTGTTCGGGCCATTCGTCAGGTTTTTAAACTTACACCTAAGGGAATTATTGATATGTTGGATTTGAGGAAGCCAGTTTTCGCCAAAACAGCAGCCTATGGCCATTTTGGCAGAGAAGAAGTTGGATTCACTTGGGAACGTACAGATAAGGTTGAAGAACTAAAGTCTTTACTAATGTAAGCTATTAGGTTGTACTTATCTATTATTTTTAGTAATATATGCTTAGTTAGAATAATTATAAATAACAATTCGGAGGGATTAGAATGAAGTATGTTGTAGTTGGAACATCACACTTTGGTTATGAGTCGGTTCAGACTTTATTAAAGCGTGACCCAGACGCTGAAATTCATTTATTTGAGGCGGGAGAAGAGTCATCCTTCATGGGGTGAGGTTCTCAATCATACCTGGAAGGTATATCTAAAGAGTTGTCAGAGTTACATTTTGCCAATAACGCCTCCTATAGTGAACAAGGTATTATCATGCATCCTGCCAGCCAAGTAATAGGAGTCAACCCAGAAGAAAAAACAGTAACGGTTAAGACAGAAGAAGGAGAGCATCAAGAGTCTTATGATAAGTTACTATTGAGTCCAGGTGGGTTTGCACCACTTCCTCAGTTTGAAGGATATGATTTAGAAAATGTTCACACTTTTAGAGGACCAGAAGATACACAAGTAGTATACGATCGTATGAAAGAAACTAACCACTTAGTAGTGATTGGTTCTGGTTATATCGGAGTGGAAGTGGCAACGGCATATGCAGAAGCGGGTATAGATGTTACAGTTATTGATATGGAAGATCGTATTTTGCCTGCTTATTTAGATGAGAACATTTCAAAATTACTAGAAGCGCACGGTGCTGATAAAGGCTTACACTTTAAGGGTGGAGAAGCTGTTAAAAAACTATTAGGAGAAGGCAATAAAGTCAAAGCTGTTGTGACCGATAAGGGTGAATATCCTGCTGATACAGTTGTAGTAGCTGTAGGTGTTAAGCCAGCAACTGACTGGTTGAAAGGCACTCTGGAAATGGATGATCATGGCTTTATTCAAACAAACGAATACCTAGAAACATCCGCAAAAGACGTATACGCTGGTGGAGATGCAACTTATATTCCTTTTGCACCAACGGCTGATAAGACAAATATTGGTCTTGCTACCTTAGCGAGAAGACAAGGAATCGTAGCCGCTCTTAACGCCTCAGGAACTCAATTCAAGATGCCTAGTGTATCTGGAACTTCTGCCTTGAAATATTTTGACTATACGATTGCTTCAACTGGCTTATCAATGGTCAATAAAGATTTATATGAAGGTAAAGTAGCTTGGAAATATGTAGAAGAAAAAGTTTATCCTGATTTCATGCGTAAACCAGGCACTGTTCATATGATGATTTTCTATGATGAAGATAGCCATATCATTTTAGGTGGACAGCTAGTTTCTAAATTTGATGTAGCCGATTCAATTAATGTGCTTTCAACAGTCATTAATGCCAAATATACGCTTGAGCAACTAGCGTTGTTAGACTTCTTCTTCCAACCTAACTATGACCGTCCATGGCATTATTTAAATGTCTTAGCGATTGAAGCCTTAGGTAATACTGTTGGGGGAGCAGATAAATTACTGTTCTAATAATCATTAAAAAACTAGTCCATGCTAAAATGGGCTAGTTTTTATTATAAATTAAATTTTTTTAATATTTCTCTTATAATTTAAGAAGCCGTTGAAGAAAGCGTTTAATTTGTGTAAGATAGGAGTACAGAGATTGAAATTTAGTATATCTAGGAGGCAATCACATGGCTTATGATTTTAAAACGTGTGTCGATCGCACACAGCAAGGTTCTAAAAAATGGTTATTAATGAGAGAGTCTAATAAGAATATTCCTGAGGGGATCGCTCCGCTTTCAGTAGCAGATTTAGACTTCCCAATGGCACCCGGTATCATTGAAGGCTTAAAAAAAGATTTGGACGAACTTGTCTTAGGCTACACCGTACCGAATCAAGCCTATTATGAAGCCGTTAAGAAATGGATGAAAGACCAGCATCAATGGGATGTTAAAGAAGAGTGGATGGTTACCGCACCTGGAGTTGTTCCAGCAATTAATGTTTTCGTTAATGCTTTTACACAAAAAGGCGATGGTATCATTATTTTAGAGCCTGTTTATGGACCTTTTACGGCAGCTATTGAAAATAATGAGCGTAAGAAGATTAATGTTGAGTTAATTAATAATGAAGGATACTACACCATAGATTTTGAAGCATTAGAAGCAGCAGCAAAAGAGGCTAAAGCAATGATTTTCTGTAGCCCTCACAATCCAGTCGGGCGTGTATGGAAGAAAGAAGAACTGGAAAAAGTTGCTAAAATTTGTAAGGAAAATGACCTATATCTATTTTCAGACGAAATTCATTTTGATCTAGCCCACAAAAATTTCAAACATAATGTCTTTGCTAATTTATCTGACGATATTGCACAGCGTGTAGTCGTGGCTACTGCGCCTTCTAAAACGTTTAACTTAGCGGGTTTACAGACATCAAATATCTTCATCGTGAATCCTGAATGGCGTCAACGATATATCGAAACAGCTGAAAAAATGAATTTGCTTTCTGTTCCAGTCTTAGGTCTTTATGCCTGTAAACATGCCTATAATGATTGTTTAGATTGGAAAGAAGCATTAGTAGAATTAATCGAAGAAAATTATCAAATGGCAAAAGCGATGATTGAAGATCAGCTGCCTGAAATTGTAGTAACACCAATGGAGGCTTCCTATTTATTATGGTTGGATTTAACTCCATTAAATATGGAATGTGAGGAAATTATTAGGCTGTTAGAAGCACATCATGTTTATATCAATAATGGTGTGATGTTTGGCTCTTGTGGTGAAGGTTTTATTCGTATTCATTTAGCCCTACCTAAGGAAATAGTCAAAGAGAGTATCGAACGGTTTATTGAAGCCATTAAGAGCAGATAGATTATAAGCTTAAATTGAAATTAAACTAATAAAGATAAAACAAAGAAGCAGTCATTCATGATTGCTTCTTTATTTCTTTTCGATAGTAATTAAAAGAGGAGGGTGATTCCTTTGATTTAAAAAATCAAGAATAGAGATTGTAAACTGATCTTGCGACCATAGCGTTAATTGTTTTATTAATTCTTCTTTTTCAATCGCTCCCTCTTTATGTCCTGAATAAACAACAATAAATATTTTCCCTTTTGAAACTAAGCGCTGAGCAATTTGATTGAGTGCTTGTAAGGTTGTGGAAGCTTTAGTAGTGATTTGATGGCTGGCTCCAGGTAAATAGCCTAAATTAAAAATAGCTCCATGAACTTTAGCTAAGGTTGAAAAACTGAGAACTTGATCAAAATGCTGGTGTCCATTGTTAAAAAGTTGGAAAGAATCGGATGAAAAGATTTTTAGCTTTTGTTGAGCTATTTCCAGTGCTTGAACTTGAATATCGAAAGCAAAAAGTTTTCCAGAAAAAGCCGGGTGGCTTAATATAAAAAAACTGTCATTTCCTTTTCCGAGAGTAGCGTCAATATAATTTCCAGCAGGGAATCTTTCAATTAATTTTCCTAAAGCATCATGACTAGACTGTAAGGCATTCTTCATTATTCCACTCTTTCTAATATAAGTTGACTGCCATCTGAGGAAGTGAGTATGGTAGTCGTACCCTTAAATTTTATTTCATATTGCTTTGCTTGGTGCGCTGATTGAATAAGATTTAAATAGTTTCCTTCTAAATAATAACGCGCTGTAAAATTTAACTCCTCTTTTTTATCAATCAGCAAATCCCTTGTTTCTTGTAGAGATAAATCCAACTCTTGTTCGGCTTGTTCTAGGAAATTATCTTCATTCAGTTGAAAGTGAACAAGCTCATCTTGAAAATCTACTTGATAAATAAGTGAATCATTTAAAGTAACTTGCCAACAGTGATTTTCAAGTTTTTTTTCATTTAAGAAAGAACATCCTGACAGAAGAACAAATGAAAGGATGAGTATATGTTTTAAATAGGACTTCAAAAAAATCGCTCCTCTATATTGTGGCCATTTATTCATACTATACTCGCTAATGTATTCAATTAAAAGTAGTCAAACCAATATTGATATATTTCATTTATGTTACTTATGTTAAAAATCCAATAAAAGTAACGATAAAGGAACATTTTTTATTAGAGATGGCATATAATACAGTATGTATCCGTATGGAAATTTATTTAATTTGGAGGCTGAAGGATGATTCAACAGCGAAATCGGAGAATGCGTCAGCAAGAAAAAATCCAAAGACGCAAACTATTTAAGAAAATTTTCACCAATATTAATGTTGGTGTAATGTTACTGTCAACAAGTGTGTTAACACAAGTTCAATCTGAAAATGCCATTGTTCATGCTCAGAAATCTCAAAAGAAATTCTCTCCACAAGAATTTATCAATAGTATCGGGCAATCTGCGAAAGAAATTGCTGCTAAAAATGATTTATATGCTTCTGTTATGATAGCCCAAGCAGCGTTAGAGTCCGGCTGGGGAAGTTCAACACTTGCTCAAGCACCTAACTATAATCTGTTTGGAGTCAAGGCAGGAAAAAAGGATAAAAAAGTGGAAATGGATACTCTAGAAGATGATGGGACAGGATCTTATTATCAAATTAAAGATAACTTTAGAAAGTATGATTCTTATGCTGATTCATTATTGGATTATGCTAGAGTATTAACTGGTGAAGGATCTGCTTGGAGAAAAAGCTATTATCAAGGAGCTTTAAAATCCAATACAACTTCGTATCAAGAGGCAACAGAACATTTAACTGGACGTTATGCAACAGATACACGCTATGGCGGAAAATTAAACCAAATAATTACCCAATATCAATTGGATCAATTTGATGGCCCCAATCAGTCCACTACAATTAAACCTACTACATCACCAGAAACAAGCATTGTAGACGAAACTGTTTCAAGTGAAATCGTTTCAACCAATGGAAGCTATAAAGTCCAGCCGGGTGACGGATTTTATAAAATAGCCAAGAAATTAGGCGTAAATGTTGATGACTTAATAAAAGTTAATGGAATGACGATTCAATCAGTTATCCATCCCAATCAAGTTTTAAGGATACCTGGTCAAACTCAAGTTACTAGTCAAGTAAATAAATTATCTATCAGCAAGCCTTCTGCAAGCAAGCCGGTTGAAAATACGAATGAACCTGTTGATAAGAACACTGTAAGCTCAACAACTAAAGGGCTTTACACTATTAAAGCGGGCGATTCTTTATATGCTATTGCGAAAAAGCATGGTGTGCGTATTAACGACTTATTATTAGCTAATGGCATTCACTTAAATACTGTTATCCATCCCAATCAAAAATTGATAATTCCTGGAAGCAATATGGGTGAAGCGTCTTCTCATCTTGTTAATAAAAAGCCAGTATCTACGCCAAAAGAAAATCTAGTAGTTACAGATAAAACTCAAGAAATTAAACAAAATACAAGTGGGGATTATATAGTAAAAGCAGGTGACTCTTTATGGGCCATTGCAAATCGCCATGGAATAACATTAGCTAGCTTATTAGAAGCAAACAATCTACAAGTTAACAGTCTAATTGTTCCAGGCCAAAAATTAAATATTTCCACTAAAACTTCATCAAGTCAAGCCCTAGCTCGTCAAGCAACGAAGTTAGAAACTAAAGTAGAAGTTATTAAGCAAGATGACGTTTCAATCGAATCTTCAGCAACTGTTTCTACTCCATTAAAGTCTGAAACGGTTAACTTAAGTCAAACAATTAATGAAGAATCAAATGAAAGCACTAATGAAGTAGTTTCAATGGGTTCTTATGTTGTAAAGGCTAATGATACTTTATATGCGATTGCACGTCGTAATGGCTTAGATGTTAATGATCTGATTGAAAAAAATGGTGGAACAACCATTTATATCGGACAAATTATTAATTTTTAAAAATTTAAAAATGTAGGACCTAGTAAATTGTGGATCATCTAAAGAGAACTTACATTTGGTGAAAGTAAGTGTTGAAAAGCTTTTGAACTCTTCCTTTTAATGCTCGAGCTAAGCGTAAAGTGTTAACTTGAGACGTTTGCTGCGTTAAAGCATAGAGCATTAGCTCTCAGCTAATGAAATAATAGGTGGTACCGCGCGATTGCGCCCTATGAAGTTGTCTTTGAGATGATTTCATAGGGCTTTTTTGTATAAAAGATTAGATAATTGGAGGAAAAGAATATGACATATCAGCATCGAGTAATTGAGAAAAAGTGGCAAGATTATTGGGATAAAAATGAAACTTTTAAAACTAAGGATAGAGCAGACCGAGAAAAATATTATGTATTAGACATGTTTCCATACCCTTCAGGTCAAGGACTACACGTAGGTCATCCAGAAGGTTACACTGCTACTGATATTATGGCCAGAATGAAAAGAGCACAAGGTTATGATGTTCTTCATCCAATGGGGTGGGATGCTTTTGGTTTACCAGCTGAACAATATGCCTTAGATACTGGTAACGATCCAGCAGATTTTACAGCAAAAAACATCGCCAACTTTAAACGTCAAATCAAATCTCTAGGCTTCTCTTATGACTGGGAGCGAGAATTTGCTACTACCGATCCATCCTATTACAAATGGACTCAATGGATTTTTATCAAACTTTATGAAAAAGGATTGGCTTATCAAGCGGATGTTACCGTTAATTGGTGTGAAGCTTTAGGAACAGTATTAGCTAACGAAGAAATTGTAGATGGTGTGTCAGAACGTGGCGGTTACCCTGTAGTCCGTCGTCCAATGAAGCAATGGGTATTAAAAATTACAGCCTATGCCCAACGTTTACTTGATGATTTAGAAGATTTGGATTGGCCGGATTCAGTTAAAGAGATGCAACGCAATTGGATAGGCCGCTCTGAGGGAGCTTTAATTGATTTTGAAGTAAAAGATAGTCCTTCAATCATTACAACTTATACTACCCGTCCAGACACTTTGTTTGGTTTGTCTTATATCGTTTTAGCACCAGAGCACGAGCTCGTTAAAGACTTAACGAGTCCAGAACAAAAGACAGAAATAGAAAGCTATATTGCTGCTGCTTCGATTAAAACGGATTTAGACCGTACTGAACTTGCTAAAGATAAAACGGGTGTATTCACTGGCTCATACGCCATCCATCCTGTAACAGCTAAAGAGATACCTATTTGGATTGCAGACTATGTATTGGCTTCTTATGGAACAGGTGCGGTCATGGCGGTCCCAGCTCATGATCAAAGAGACTATGAGTTCTCACAAAAATATGATTTACCAAGATATGAAGTGATTAAATCCGAAGAAGGAATTCAAAATGAGGCATATGTAGAAGATGGAATGCATATTAATTCTGAATTTTTAGATGGTTTGAACATAGAAGCAGCCAATCAAAAAATGATTGAGTGGTTAGAAGCTAATGCTAAAGGACAAAGAAAAGTTAACTTCCGCTTAAGAGACTGGGTCTTCTCTAGACAAAGATATTGGGGAGAGCCTATTCCAGTTATACATTGGGAAGATGGTACAAGCACAGCGATTGCTGAAGAAGAACTACCTTTACTTTTACCTAAGACAGACCGCATTAAACCTTCTGGAACAGGCGAATCTCCATTAGCCAATGTTAAAGATTGGCTGGAAGTTGAAGATCCCAAAACAGGCATGAAGGGCCGAAGAGAAACAAATACTATGCCACAATGGGCAGGTTCTTCCTGGTATTTTTTACGTTACATGGATCCAAATAATACTGAAGCGATTGCTTCTGAAAAGGCATTAAACAAATGGCAAAATGTCGATCTCTATATAGGTGGAGCGGAACATGCTGTTTTACATCTTCTTTATGCCCGTTTTTGGCATAAGTTTCTTTATGATTTGGGGGTCGTTCCTACTAAAGAACCTTTCCAAAAACTCTACAATCAAGGAATGATTTTGGGTGAAAACAATGAAAAAATGTCTAAATCGAAGGGAAATGTGGTTAATCCAGACGATGTAGTTAATGAATATGGCGCAGATACATTGAGAGTATATGAAATGTTCATGGGCCCCTTAGACGCATCGATCGCTTGGTCAGAAAATGGCTTGGAAGGTTCAAGACGTTTCTTGGATCGCGTATGGCGTTTATTTATTGAGGAAACGACGGGTCAAATAAGTTCAGCTATTCAAGAGTCTGAAGATGATCAATTGACTAAGATTTACCATCAAACAGTCAAAAAAGTGACAGAAGATTTTGAGCAGTTACATTTTAATACAGCTATTTCTCAACTAATGATTTTCTTAAATGAAGCTAGAAGCGTCGATGTATTGCCTAAGAAATATGCCAAAGGCTTTGTTCAGTTGTTAGCTCCAATTGCACCGCACTTAATGGAAGAGTTGTGGCAAAAATTAGGGCACTCTGAATCATTATCAGAAGCAAGCTGGCCAGAATATGATGAGTCACTCATTAAAGATGAAGTTGTTGAAATTGTCATCCAAATTAACGGTAAAGTTAAAGCAAAACTCGATATAGCTTTGGATTTAGAAAAAGAGGCTATGGAAGAGTTAGCTCTTGCAGAAGCAAGCATAAAAAAAGAGTTGGATGGTAAAACAGTTCGTAAAATCATTGCTATTCCTAACCGTTTGGTTAACATAGTGGCTAACTAGTTAAAGTGCTAAGAAATCGTTCTTGATATAGATACATGTTATATTAGAGACGAAATATCAATAAAAGGGGTGTAGTAAGTGTCTGATAATCAATTTGATGATAAAAATCAGGGATTTAAAAATGATTACGACCGTTTTGATACACTAGAATTTACAGAAGAAGATCTCGAAAAACTGAGACATCCTAATCCTCGGCCAATGGATTCAGATTATTTTGACCGAGAGATAAAAGCTGATCCTAATACAAATCAACCGATCGAAAATTTAGTAGATCATCAATTGACAGAAAATGAAAAAGAGTCAGCCATTAACAATCAACCTACTGAAGAACAAGCAGGAGAATTACTTGAGCAATTTGAAGATAATTCAGAGGAAGTAATTGAAGCCGAGGAAGAAATCGCAGACAATCAAATTGAAGTTAGTTCTCTAAGTTCAATTGAGGATACTGATAAAGAAAGGGAATTCTCACAGTCAACTCAAAAAGTTGAAATTATGAAAGATCCAGCTAATCATCTTAAGGAAACACTGGAATTAGAAATAGAACCAGATCTTTTTACTCGTCATGATTTTGAAAAACAAGATGGTCATGGAAATGAAAATGAGAACCCCTTCCAGTATCGATCGATTGAGGAAAGCCTAAGAAAAGAGCATCGAAACAAGCGAGCTGCTAATGTTAGACCTGGATTCTTTCAAAGAGTTTTCCAGATAGTTTTTTCAACGCGTGATGAATTTGAACCCCTTACTTCTGAAGAACGAGAAGATGAAGAAGTTGTGCATGAGTCTCTCAACACCAATACTTTTGAAGTTGAATCCTATGATTCAGACGAAGCATTGATTGATAATTCTTTAGCGAGTGAGGAAGCAGTTAGTCTAGAACAAGAGTCTCTTAACGAATTGGACGTAATTAATAATAGCCATCCAGCTGAAGATATTGAGGATAATAGTCAAGCTGAAACTGAAAGTCTCTCTCAAACTCCTAATTCAAGTTTAAAGAGTAGTTCAAATTCTCTTGAGGAAGCATTGACTGATGGGGAATCGGCAGAAAGTTCACCAGCTGAAAATATAGACGAAGGGAGGGAAGATAAGGAGTTTGAGTCACAATCTTTATCGCAAGAAAAGACTCAAGATAGTAACAATCGTCAATCTCAAGAAGAGCAGAATTCTTCCTCTGTCGAACCTACTTTTTCTAAAGTCAATTTCAATTCCAAGACCAATGAAAGTTCTTCTGATGAAAAAGATTTAGAATCGCAAAAGTCATCGCAAACTCAAATGTATAATGATGAAGAAATAGAAGCTTTAGCATGGGACATCTTGCCTGAAGATCATTATAAACAAGAGCAAATAACTCCTAAAAAAGGATCTAATTTATTAGATAAGGTTAAAGTCAATTCACGCAATGCCTGGGCTAAAATTGCAGCTAATTCTACAAAGCTGTTAGAGAAAACCAAGCAGTCAACTAGTCAAATGCTACAAACGGTTCAAAATCATGATGATAAAGACAGTGAAGTTGAAGGAGAAAAAGAGACGCCAACTGAAAAACAAGCGCCTTTAGATGCGATTCTTGAACAGGAATCGTCTGATGAAAATGAACAAGCTGCAATCATTAATAATGATGACCAAGAGTCAATAAATGAAGAAGAAAACCCCAAGGATAGGGATAATTTATCTGAAGAAGAGTCCATTGCAGAAGAAATTTCGCAAAAAACTTCTTATTACGAAGCGCCAATTTTAACGGATGTCCTTCTTGAAGACACCTTAGATGCTAATCTTTTTGAAGCAGAAAAAGCTCAGCAAGAACTGAGTGAACAAGGCCATTCTGAAGATAAATCTAAATTTGTTGCTGGTGCTGCTTGGTTGTCAATGGGACAAATACTATCCCGAATTATTGGGGCTTTATATATTATTCCATGGGCAGCTTGGCTAGGGGCAGAATATTCTCAAGCAAACTCTCTTTATGCTGTTGGATATAATCCATACGTATTTTTCTTATCAATTGCAGTAGCTGGTTTTCCTGCGGCGGTTGCTAAGCAGATAGCCTTTTACAGCACTAAGAAAGAATTTAAAGTGGTCGACAAGCTTTTTAAATATTCACTGGGAATTATGGCCTTCTCAGGTATCTTAATTGCTGCAATCTTTTATTTAATCGCACCTGTATTAGTAGCTAATTCACCAACAGATAACCAAGAAGCGGCAATCATTGTCGTTCGTTCATTAGCACCGGCTCTCTTGATTTTACCTACTTTAAGCCTATTTAAAGGATATTTCCAAGGTTATAGTCAAATGATACCGCTAGCCCTTTCTGAGGTTCTGGAACAAATTATGCGAGTTCTTTATATCTTAGGTGCTACTTACCTGATTATGATGGTTTACGAGGGATCGATTACAGACGCGGTTGCTCATTCAACTTTTGCAGCCTTTGTTGGAGCCTTAATTGCCTTGCTCTTCTTGGTTGGTGCTTATATTATTCATAATCGAAAAATGAAAAGTATTAAAGAGACATCCTTAAATAAGATGGATATCGATTTCATGGATAGCCTAAAAATTATGCTACGTGATTCGATTCCTTTCATCTTGCTTGGCTCAGGTATAATTTTTGCACAAAATATTGATACCTATACCTTTAAACAAATCCTTGTTCGTACCAGTGTGTTATTAAATTCAGAAATTGCTGAATTATTTGGAGCGATGAGCTTAGATGTTAATAAATTAGTGATGATTATTGTTTCATTTGCTGTAGCTATTGCGGCTTCATCAATCCCAGCTGTTTCAAGTAAGTACGCTGAAGGAAATATTAATAAAACCAGTGAATTAATCAAAAATATTGTTCTTTTATTCACCTTTATCATGCTGCCAGCCTCAATCGGAATGGCGATTATAGCTGACAATGTCTATCCTTTCTTCTATCCAGCAGGTATTTCTGCAGGACCGGGTTTATTAACGACAGGATCATTTACAGCTATTGTATTAGGAGCATATACTGTTTTTGCAACCATTCTTCAATCAATGGATTATCGTCGGTTTGCAATCACTTATTTACTGGTAGGTTTAGCAATTAAGCTTGTTCTACAATTTCCAATGGTAGCGTTATTCCAAGCTCACGGTGCTTTACTGGCGACCTTCTTTGGCTTTGCTGTGGCTGCTGTTTTAATGTGGATGAAGATTTGGCGTGTAATCAAAATTCGTGATCGTTATTTTGTAGGTGATATTGTGCGCATTGTGATTGCGACAACCATTATGGCAATTGGTACTTACGGTTGGAATCGTTTAATCAATCTGATGATGGATCCAGTAGGACGAGGCTTAACTTTAGTTCAAATCATTATAGTCGTTTTGATTGCCATTCTTATCTATAGTGGCACTATGGCCCTATTCGGTATGTTGCCGATTATTATCGGTGATTACCGTGCGGATTTACAAAAGAAATTGAGTATCCACCGATGAGATTAGATAAATTATTAAGTCATATGAATTTCGGCTCTAGAAAAGAAGTCAAGTCTTTAATTTCAACAGGAAGTGTTCGAGTCAATGGTGAACAAATTATAAAAGCAAACTTTCAAGTAGACGAAAACAAGGACTTGATAGAAGTTGATGGACAACAAATTATTTACCACAAGTTCATCTATTGGCTCTTGAATAAACCGCAAGGCGTTATCTCTGCCACTGAAGACGGACACCATGATACGGTTATCGATTGTCTACATCCGGATGATTATCGTTTTGATCTCTTTCCGGTAGGGAGACTAGATATTGACACCACTGGTCTCTTATTAATTACCAATAATGGTCAAATGGCTCATCAGTTAACTTCTCCAAAAAAACAAGTTTATAAAACCTATCAAGCTTTAATTGAAGGAAATGTTACAAAAGAAACGGTAGCAGCGTTTAAAGCAGGCTTGGATTTAGGAGAATTTATAAGTAAACCCGCTCAATTATGGATTGATGAAGTAGATTTTGAAAAGAGTCTATCTAAAATTCGCGTTTCCATTAGTGAGGGTAAATTTCACCAAGTAAAAAGAATGTTTCAAGCTTGTCAGATGGAAGTTCTTCAACTTCACCGTTTATCAATGGGACCTCTCCAGCTTGAAGATGACTTAGCTCTTGGAGATTATCGTCAATTAACTCAAGCTGAAATAGAAGCTCTAAAGCCATTGGGTTATGAATAGTAAAAAGGCTATTCTCAGAGAAAAAGTCTTATTTAAAAAAAGACTTAAATTTAAAGTAGAGATATAGGGTTGGATAAATTTATATGATATAATGGGAACGGATTCATTTGATGGCAATAGTTTATTAAAGTCAGAATGATTTTGAAATTCTATATTTTATGGAGGTAGAAAGATGGAAAATTTAGACAATATTAATTGGTTAGATGAAGTCACTAAACGTCAAGAAGACTTATTAGAAGATCTTTTTCGGATGATTCGCATTCGTTCAGTTCGTGAAGATGATTTAGCAACAGCAGAGGCTCCTGTTGGACCTGGACCTAAAAAAGCTTTAGAAGAATTCTTAAAAATGGCCCAAGAAGATGGTTTTGAAACGAAGCAATTTGGGCCTTTGGTGGGCCGTGTTGAAATTGGAGAAGGCGATCAAACCTTAGGTATTTTAGGTCACCTGGATGTTGTTCCTGAAGGAACTGGTTGGGACACTGACCCTTATGAGCCAGTAATCAAAGATGGACGCATTTATGCGCGTGGTTCTTCTGATGATAAAGGACCAACAATTGGTGCTTACTTTGCCATTAAAGTATTACGTGAATTAGGCGCAGAGTTTAATCAAAAGATTCATCTGATTGTTGGAACAGATGAAGAATCTGGCTGGATGTGTATGGATCATTATGCTAAAGTCGAAAAAATGCCAGACTATGGTTTTTCACCAGATGCGCAATTCCCGATTATCAACGGTGAAAAAGGAAATGTTTCTGCTCAATTTAAATTTGATGCTAAGCAAACAGTGGAAGCTAATCATAAATTGCTTGATTTCCATGCAGGTCTTCGTGCAAATATGGTTCCTCAAGAAGCTTATGCGAGTGTAAAAACTGATCAAGCAGACCAAATAAAAGCTGATTTCCAAGCCTTTTTAGAAGATCAACCTGTATCAGGTAAAGTTTCCCAAGCGTCTGGTCAATTACGTTTTGAACTAACAGGTAAGGCGGCTCACGGATCTACTCCAGAAAAAGGCCATAATGCGGGAACTTACTTAGCTGCTTTCTTAAGTAAGTATACATTTGATAAAAAAGAAGCCAATGACTTCTTAACTCTAGTAGGCGATAAGTTACACCTTGATTTTGAAGGTGAAAAAATCGGTGTCGCTATAGTCGATGATATTATGGGAGCCTTGTCTATGAATATTGGTATTATCAATTTTGATGATGCTGAAGGTGGATTAGTAGATGCTAACTTTAGATACCCTAAAGGAACCGACAAAGATCAAATTCAATCAGCTATTATCAAAAATGTTGCTAACTTAGCAGTGAAAGTGGAAATGAATGGTAATAAAGACCCTCATTATCTTTCACCAGAAGATCCAATGGTTAAAACTTTACTGGATGTATATGCTAAACAAACTGGCAATGAAGTTTATGAAAAAACAATTGGTGGAGGAACTTATGGCCGCTTAATGGAGCGTGGAGTTTCATTTGGTGTCTTATTCCCAGATTCAATTGATACTATGCATCAAGCCAATGAGTTCCTTGCGATGGATGACTTATTAAGAGCAACTGCTATTTATGCAGAATCTATCTATCGCTTAACACGCTAATTGACCATTTAAGCAAACTTTCTAGCCAATTTGCTAGAAAGTTTGCTTTTTTTTATATATTCAAGTAACCTTCAATTCATGAAGAAAAAAGGTGAAATATTATGGAAATTATTCAATCAAAGCAAAATCAAAGAATAAAAGACTACCGCAAATTGCATTTAGCTAAGAATCGCAAAAAGACAGAAACTTATTTAATCGAGGGTGAACATCTTATTGAAGAAGCCATCACTTATCAAGCAGCCATTGAAGTAGTTTTAATGACGCCAAGTTATCATGAAAATCATATACAGACTATTGAACAAATCAAACAAGCTCAAATCGAAGTATTGATTTTAAGTGAAGAAGTGATGAAGACAGTCGCACTCACTCAACATACCCAAGGAGTGATGGCTGTCATTAAGAAAAAAGAAAGTAATTTAGCTAAAGAAAATATAAATGGTAGCCACTATCTTTTATGTGACGGGGTACAAGACCCGGGCAATTTAGGAACCATGATTCGAACCGCTGATGCAGCAGGTTTTGATGGTGTATTCTTAGCTGAAGGTTGTGTAGACCTCTACAATGATAAAGTCATAAGAGCGAGTCAAGGATCTTTATGGCACTTGCCTATCTATGAAGCTTCAAACGCTCAAATATTTAAAGCCATTCAAGCGAGTGAACTTCCTCTTTATTGTACAGCCGTCAATCAAGAAGCTGAAGATTATCGTAAATTAATCGCTAACCACTGTGTCTTGGTTTTGGGCAATGAAGGGCAAGGTGTTGGGCCTTTTTGGATGGAAAAAGCAGATAAATCAGTCTTTATACCTATGCCAGGAAAAGCAGAATCCCTTAATGTATCTATAGCAGCAGGTATTTTAATGTTTGCCTGGAAACAATGGTCGAATTAGTTAATAAATATTAGCTTTATTAAACTTTTACATAGAATTTACATAAATTTCATATTTGAGGAGTATACTAGAGTTAGATTAAAGAAGGGACGTGGATAAATGGCAATAGCTTGGCAAGATAACCAAGAATATGTGGCAATTGTTAAAGATTTGCTGGAGAATGAAAAAGTTCAATCTCTAGAAAAATTTGTCCATCATAAATATACCAATCGTTTAGCACATTCTATTTCAGTGTCTTATCGTTCATACCTTTGGGCTAAACGTTTTAAGCTCGATGCGATCGCTACAGCCAGAGCAGCCCTTCTGCACGATTTGTTTTTCTACGATTCTTGCTCAAAGGATTGCGTAGGCGGAAAAGGCCATAATTATGAGCATCCACGTATCGCTTTAAAGAATGCATTAGAAATCACTGATTTATCAGACAAAGAAAAAGATATAATTTTAAAACATATGTGTGGCGCTACTTTAGATATCCCACGCTATGGCGAGTCATTAATTGTGACTTTAATGGATAAGCAATCAGCTGTATGCGAATTAGTAGAAGGTTTAAAAAGGTGGCTAAAAGCCTCTCTATATAAGAAAGAGCAGACCATTGGATTTAGCGAATAGTGAGGGTGAAATGACTTTTCACTAAAGAGCAAGATTGACGAAAAACTATTTACAGGCTATACTTGATAAAGATAACTAAAGACTATGATTAGGACCTAATTGAAAGGTACATAAACAGGGAAATTTGTCACCGACTGAGAGCAGATGATGTCACTTTTCAATTATTTTCATCCTAGGAGTCGATCCTTAAATAGTTTGAAACTAGAAAAAGATACCTTCATTGGGGTTAACAATGATTTGAGTGCTTGAAATTTTTCAAGAATAAGGGTGGTACCACGGTAGCGCGTCCCTTTTAGGGACGGGCTATTTTTGTTGGATGGAATATTAAAGTGCTAATTGCTAGGAGGATTATGATGAATGATAAATTACAAGTCATTAAAGAACAAGTCGATGGTTTAGTTGCAAAGGCAATTGAAGAAATCAAGCAAGCGGAATCAAGTAAAATGATTCAGGATATTCGCGTGAAATATACCGGTAAAAAAGGTGAATTGACGCAAATTTCAAAACAAATGAAAGATTTAGAAAAAGATGAAAAGCCGATTTTAGGTCAGCTAATTAATCAATTCCATCAATCGTTTAATGACCATATTGAGAAAAAACAAGAGCAAGTAAAGCAGAAAGAATTAGCTGCTCAACTGGCTAGTGAAACAATCGATATTAGCTTGCCTGGAAGACGGCAGAACTTTGGTAGTCGCCACTTATTAACTCAAACGCGTGAAGAATTAGAAGATCTTTTCTTAGGGATGGGTTATCAAATTATTGAAGGACCAGAAGTAGAGTTAGACTCTTATAACTTTGAAAAAATGAATTTGCCTAAAAATCATCCTGCTCGGGATATGCAAGATACCTTTTATATCTCTGAAGAAGTTTTATTAAGAACACACACTTCGCCTGTGCAAGCTCGGACAATGGAAAAGCATGACTTTGAAAAAGATGGCCCTTTAAAGATGGTTTCACCCGGGAAGGTTTTTAGAAGAGATAATGATGATGCGACTCATTCTCATCAGTTTCATCAAATGGAAGGCTTAGTAGTTGCTGAAAAGATTACTATGGCAGATCTGAAAGGAACGCTCTTACAATTTGCTAAAGCCTTCTTTGGCGAAGAACGTGAGATTCGATTAAGACCTTCCTTCTTCTCGTTCACAGAGCCTTCTGTTGAAGTGGATGTGTCCTGTTTCAAATGCGGAGGGCAAGGTTGTGGTATTTGTAAAGGTACCGGATGGATTGAAGTCTTAGGAGCAGGACTCGTTCATCCAAATGTACTAGAAATGTCAGGCATTGATTCAAATAAATATAGCGGCTTTGCATTTGGTGTGGGAATTGACCGTGTAGCCATGTTAAAGCATAACGTTGATGACATCCGTCATTTTTACCAAAATGATTTACGCTTCTTGACACAATTCAAAGGAGGTCAAAACTAATGTATGTTTCATATAATTGGTTAAATGAATTATTAGATTTAAATAAAATGCCTGCCGAGGAATTAGCAGAGAAAATGTCTCGAACGGGTATTGAAATTGAAGGAGTCGAAAATCTGGTCGATTCTATTCAAGGTCCTCTAGTAGTTGGATTAGTTGAAGAATTAGAGGACCATCCTGATTCCGATCATTTAAAAATTGCTCAAGTCAATGTAGCAGATTACGGCAAAAAGCAAATCGTATGTGGTGCATCTAATGTTAAGCAAGGTGCTAAAGTAATCACTGCTTTAGAAGGCTGTATTTTACCTGGAGATTTTAGAATCAAAGAGTCAAAACTTAGAGGTCAAGTTTCTCAAGGAATGCTATGTTCATTACAAGAGTTGGGATTTGCTGATAAGGTGGTACCGAAGGAATTTGTGGATGGCATATATCTTTTAGCAGAGGATGCTCCAATCGGTCAAAATATCGTTGAATACATGGAGCTTGATGATCCGATTTTAGAATTATCCATTACACCTAATCGTGCAGATGCTTTATCGATGCGTGGAGTAGCTCACGAGGTGGGAGCGATTGTTTCTCAGACTCCACATTTTGAAGCTTTAAAAATCAGTGAAAGTCAATTAGTTTCAATTGATGAATTACAAAATTTAGAATTGGATATGGCAGAACATGATTTAAGTAGTCACTATCAGTTAAGAGTGTTGAAAAGCATTCAAGTAAAGCCAAGCCCGATTCAAATGCAAAGCCGTTTGATGAAAGCTAATATTCGTCCTATTAATAACCTAGTGGATGTGACCAATTACTATTTGATGCTATATGGTCAACCTATGCATGCTTTTGATTTGGATCAATTACCAGGCAAAAAGATTGGTGTGCGCTATGCCAAAGAAAATGAAAAGCTTACGACTTTAGACGAAATCGAAAGAAATCTAACAGAAAAAGATATAGTGATTACTTCTGACGATCAACCAATTGCTCTAGCAGGTGTCATGGGTGGGCTAGATAGCCATGTAACCGAAAGGACGCAAAATGTCTTATTAGAAACAGCTGTTTTTAATCCTCAGGCCATTCGTTCAACTTCTCGACGTCTTGGCTTAAGATCAGAATCATCTGCCCGCTTTGAAAAAGGAATTAATCCAGCAACTCTTTCAGAAGCAGGGGACCAAGCTGCTATTTTGATGGCGCAATTAACACAGGGTAAAATCGAAAAGGGAGTCTTAGAAGTAAAAGCCGATGATGTGCATGATCAAGTGGTAGAACTGCCTATGCAAATGATTGAAGAAAAATTAGGCATTCAAGTGAATCAATCGCAGCTTCAAGCCATTTTTGACCGCTTAGGTTTTGAAGTCGCTTTTGAAAATGACCAGATGAGAGTATCGATTCCCCCACGTCGTTGGGATATTACTATTCCAGCTGATATTTTAGAAGAAGTGGCTCGTATTTATGGCTATGATCAAATTCCTGTTACTCTACCTGCGGTTCCTAATCGTCCCGCCCAATTAGATAGCCGACAAAAATTAAAAAGAGCAACACGCTCTTTAGCTGAAGGGTTAGGCTTAAATGAAACAGTGTCTTATGTTCTAATCTCACCTGAGTTTGCAAAATTAAATGCAAATAAAGATCGCTATGTTTCATTACTTTTACCAATGTCTGAGGAAAGATCACTCTTAAGACAATCAATGTTACCGTCTTTCTTGGAGATTGCTCGTTACAATAAAGCCCGTCACAATAAGACCATAGCTTTCTATGAAATGGGCAAAGTTTTCTTAGCGACTGAAAGGAACCGTCAACCTGAAGAAAAAGAAATGCTTAGCTTCTTTGTTTCTGGTGAAAAGAGTCCATCCAATTGGGAAAGTGCAAGTCAAAATTATGATTTTTACGATCTCAAAGGTATCGTTGAACAAATTATGGACCAATTACGTTTAGGAAATCATTTATCATTTGAACGTATGGAAAATTTAGACTTTATGCATCCAGGACAAACAGCCAATATCTTATTAGACGGTCAAAAAATTGGTTTTATTGGGCAATTGCATCCCCAATTATCGCAAGAGTTTGACTTAGATAAGGAGACTTTCTTTGCGGAGTTAGATTTTGAGGCTTTAGTGGGATTTAACAGAGACTTATTGCTACAGACCCCTTTAGCAAAATATCCATCAACTTCTCGTGATATCGCTCTTTTAGTAGATCGATCAACCAGTCACCAAAGCTTGGTAGATTTAATCTATGAAAATGCTGGAGATAATTTGAAAAATGTCGAATTATTCGACCGATATACTGGCGAGAATATAGCAGCAGATAAACAATCTTTAGCTTATCACTTAACTTTCCAAAATCCAGATAAAACTTTAAAAGATGAAGAAGTGACAAAGGCAATGGATCAAGTGATTAAAGCTTTAGAAAAGGCAGAGAATGTAGAAATTCGTTAACATAAAAAATCACTACGCTAAAGATAGCGTAGTGATTTTTATTTGTTTTAAACGAGTTTCCACTTAGCAAAGGCAGTTAGATAACGTTCATTAATCACTGTCGTATCAGTCAGCATATCTAAAGGATGCTGATGTTTGCTTGTGAAGATAAGGATGACGGCAATAAATGGTACATAGTAGAAAATAACACGACCAAAAAATTCACGCATTAATAAAGTGGATATATTTAATTTATTCGATTGGGTATTAATCGGCACAACTCTTAAATTAAATAAAATTTTTCCGGGTGTTTGGCCATTCAGACCGAAAGTCATTAGGAAAAAGTAAAGGCAAAATACAGCTAAGTTAAAGAACATAGGTAAAACACCCCACAATAAGTCTTTATTCATTTCTCCTACAATGTTCGTTATAAGGTTAGTCAGGAGAAGAATGAATAGGTAATCTACCATATAAGCTGCTAAACGAAGCCAGAACCCAGCATAAACCTCCTTAGGAAGATAGTCGTAGCCATTTTCTCTCAGTTGTTGGTCAGCAATTTTCATTTGAATAGGATCAATGTCAGACTGCTTAGTCTCTTTGAAAGCTTCCTCTCTTGCTGCATGATTGCTGAATGGATTGAGTCCGGAATGATTTGCTTGACTAGAATTTAAAGAAGACGAGTTATTTTTTGTTATATTGTTGTCCTTAGAGTGGTCCGTTTGCTCTTCAATAATGACTGTACTATCTTGGGGAACTTCTTCAATAACTTTAGTTGAATCTTTTTTTTCTTCTTTTGAATGATTTAAAAGCGTCTTAAGTTCTTCTTTATCTAATTTAACAGATGTCATATTACTTACCACCTTCCCAGCGGTACTCAATCTGAGGAAGAACTTCTTCTTTTACACGGTTAAGAACTTGATCAAATTGTTTTGCATAATTATCTTCTGATTTCAAAAATGTAGGGAAGAATGAGGCAAATTGGTCTTGAGGGGCTGCTTTTTCAAAAACTTGAGCATTTGCTAAGTCATTTTCTTCGCGAATAAGATCGATTACTTGACGATAGTATAGAATATCATCAACCAAGCCGTTTTCTTTAGCTTGCTTGGCGGTATAAATACGACCATCTGCTAGCTCACGCACCCGTTCTTCTGACATATCACGACCATCGACAACCACTTGAACGAAACGATCAAAGGCTTCATCAATATATTCTTGGAATACTTCCTCTTCTTCCTTAGTCATTTTACGTGCACTCGAGCCTAAATCCTTCATTTTTCCAGATTTAAAAACATAGGGTTCAACACCTATTTTGTCATAAAGCTCTCTCATATTGTAACCAGACATAATTACTCCAATTGAGCCAGTGATTGTTTCAGGAGTAGCATAAACTTTATCGGCTAACATGGCATAATAGAAGCCACCTGATGCGGCTACTTGCCCCATAGAAGCATAAACAGGAATCTTTCTTTCGGCAATCACTTCCTTAAATAAGTCATAAGCTTCACGGGTTTCGTATACTCCTCCACCTGGAGTATTTAATTCGAATAAAACAGCCTTAATAGATTCATCCGTTCGAATCTGTTCGATGGTATCCATAATAAGTTGCTGATCATAAGTAGGAGACGCTATTCCAATCACTCCTTCAATTGGGATAACTAGAATACGTTGATCTACAGAGCCATCTTCTCGAATTTCTTCTATATAATCTTGTCCAATGCCTAGCAAGGAGTTTAGTCTTTCATTCGCCCATTTTTCACTGTAGGTAATATCAGCGGGTTCATTATAAACTTTCGATAAGCTAGAAGCGACAATTAAAACAAGTGCAAAAGCGATTACTATCCATTTTTTTTTTGACATATAAGCCACCTTCCTTTGAGTTTAGTTTAACATTTTTAATGTCGGTTTGGAATGATAAGCTGTTTATAACTATAAAAAGCTGTTAGTTAGGTGTTTTCTATAATAAGTGTTGTTTTTCAAAAGCAATGAGTATTTCACGCGCTTGAATGGAATCCTCTGCTTCCATTAGTTGGACTCTTAATTCGTGTGCTCCTTTGAATTGTCTTAAATAGATTTTAAAAGACCTTCTTAAAGCAGGGAAAGGGTGGAGATCGTAATAATCAAAGAGATCCAAATGATAGCGAAAAAGATCAATCAATTCTTTAGCAGAATGATGACGAGGTTCTTTTTCAAAAGCAAATGGATTTTGAAAAACACCGCGGCCAATCATAATACCGTCCATCTCATAAGTATTGTATAACTCCATTCCTTGTTGCCGATCAGCAATATCCCCATTTACAGTTAAGAGGGTATGTGGGGCGTATTGGTCACGCAAATTTTTAATCTCCCCAATTAGTTCCCAATGAGCGGGCACTTTAGACATTTCTGTTTTTGTTCTTAAGTGTATGGAGAGGTTGGCAATACCTTGTTCAAATAAATGCTTCAGCCATTCTTTATATTCTTCCACTTGATGATGGCCTAAACGCGTTTTGACTGAAATAGGAAGGTTTGCTTTTTTACTGGCTTGGATTAATTGAGCAGCTAGTTGTGGTCTTAAAATTAAACCAGACCCACGACCATGTTTAAAGACGTTAGGTGCTGGACAGCCCATATTAATATCGACACCTGCGAAGCCTTCTTCTTCCATTCCATGCGCCATTTGTTCAAAGAATTCAGGCCGGTCACCCCATATATGGGCTACTATGGGTTGTTCATCTTCAGTTTTGATTAAACGACCTCGTACGGATTCTTTGCCTAGAGGATGGCAGTAGGATTCAGAATTAGTAAATTCAGTGAAGAAAACATCAGGTCTTCCAGCTTTAGCAATAACATGTCGGAAAGCAACATCGGTTACATCTTCCATAGGGGCTAAAACAAAAAAGGGTTTGGGTAAGTTTTGCCAGAAGTTTTGTGGCATAGTTTAGGACTCCTTTCGCTTATTTTTGTAAAAATAGAATCTTTAAAAGATTACCATAAATGAGGCTGGATGCAAATATAATACAGGAATCCTCTATTAATTCTTTAGGAAAAACAACTAGCCCTATCTGTATGCTATAATTTTACTGAAAACAATTTAGGAGGATAAAAATGAAAGCAAAATTTTCCAAAAAATATTCTGTAAAGAATGAACATTCAGCTGCTAAAATTGGATCAGGTGCTTTAGAAGTCTTATCGACACCTTCGATGATTGCTTATATGGAAAATGCAGCTTATGAGCTTTGTCAGAAAAATATTGAAGATACAACTTTAGAAACCACAGTAGGTATCTTTCTTGAAGTCAAACATTTACAAGCGAGTTCGACTATGAGCGAAATTGAGATTATTATTACAAAATGTAAAAGAGAAGGAAGAGTATTCACTTTAGATATGGAAGCTTATGATAAAGAACAATTAATTGGTCAAGCAACTCATCAAAGAATTGTTGTGAATATCGAGCGTTTTATGGCAAAGCTTAAGAAATAATATTTTCATTGATCGATGCCTTGAAAGCGTTTGAAAGATATTCAGTTTGCAAACCAACTATGTTAAGATGAGGGGGTTAATAAAAAGGTATAGGGAGGATCATTAATGGCAACTTTTTTTGAGATGCTGAGCATCCAATTAGTTCTAATTGTTTATGTCTTAGCAGGTGTGCTAGCCTATAGAAAAAGAATGATTACGGATCAGAATCGTCCAGCTTTAATTAAATTAATTGTTGAGATACTTGTTCCCGCACTTATTTTTAAGTCGTTTTTTAATATAACTTGGAACATTATTGAGCTAAGCTTTCAAACTTTAATCATTGCTACTATTATTTATACAACGATAACCCTTTTCGGCGGCTTCTTTTTTCGGGATTTGCCGGAAAAACAAGCTAAAATTTTACATTATGCGACCCTTTGTAACAGTGCCGGTTTTGCTGGATTACCCATCGTTACATCCTTATTTGGTGAATTAGGCGCTATTTTAGCCGCCGTTTATTTAATACCTCACCGCATTTTTACCTATACAATTGGTATTTCTTTATTAGTAAAACAAGAAAAGAGTTTTAAAGAGACGCTTCTTTCTTTTATAAAAAACCCAATGATTTTGGCAGTTATCTTTGGATTGGTGCTGGGCTTAAGCCAAATTCCTATACCAAACTTTATCATGAATAGTTTTGATGGTTTGAGTCGCACAGTTACTCCTTTATCCATGATTACCATCGGTTCAATTATTGGTTCGGTTAAAATGGAGGCTCTTTTTGAGAAAGCGGTTATACGGTTTGTAGGTGTTAGAATGCTACTTATACCCTTAATCGTTTTACTGAGCTTAAAATTTCTGCAAGTAGATGAGCAAATAGCAGGTATGTGTGTGGTGATGGCGACCATGCCCGCCGGGGCTACCACGCCTATTTTAGCGGCTAAATACGATTTAGATGTCGCTTTGGCTTCTAAACTAACTTTTGTATCAATTATTTTATCCCTCTTTTTAAGTCCAGCCTTTTTGGCTTTCGTTTAATTTGAAGACAGAGGAGGAGAAATTTTCATGCCAGCCATACATAAAAAAACTAACAAAAAAAGATCTGCATAATGTACTGACCCCCTAAAGTTGGATTTCATGGTCCAACTTTAGGGGGTCAGTACATTGAGCTAGCTCTTTTTCTGCTTATGCAGTGACTGTTTCGATAATTTGATGGCCCTTAACCATAACTGGTTGACAGTTTCCTTTTTTTAATTCTTGAGCAAGTTCATGGATAGTTGAAACCTGGTTAGGAAAATATGTCGCGTAAACGCCTACTTGGCCAAAATGATGAGAATCACTTCCACCAACACATTGTAGACCGTGTTCTTTGGCTGTAATAAAGGCTTGTTGATTTTCTTCTAAAGTTGAATTGCCATTTAACACTTCAACTGCATGAAGGCCTTTAACTTTATAAATATGGTCACCAAGGCCTCGGTTATTATTACGATAGGGATGAGCGGCTGTACAAGCTCCACCTTTTTTATTCACGTAATCAATGAATTCTTGAGCTGATAGGCCCGGCTCAGGCAATTCGTCAATTCCATAGGCTAAGACATCGCCTTCAGTAGTTAGATATTCCACCCCCACAAAGATTGGAAAATCGAGACGTTGTTGAGCCTCTTCAACTAAAGTCATGAAACCAATTGAGTCGTGGTCTGTAATACAAACGGCATCAAGTCCGATTAGTTTGGCTCTTTCGACAATCTGCTCAATTTTCATAAAGCTATCGGGTGAAAATGTCTTCTCATGCATATGTAGGTCGATTAACATATTGGATAATCCTCTCTTATAAGTTTGTAACATTAAATATTGTTCAACATCCCTATTTTACGTAAGCTTAGCTCGCTATTCAAATTGAAAAACAATCTTAAAAATTTATTTATAGTCTTTATTAATACATTTGTATCAATGATTCAGCAAGTTTAGCTTTAAATTTATTAGAAAAAATAATAAATAATGACAGAACAATTTAATAAATAAAATGATTTTATTAAAAGATAATAAGAAAGAAAAATTTTAATGGAAAAACGTTTACAAAACTGGTAGGATAGCATTAAATGCTTCGGAGGCGCTTTTATGAAATTGTTAAAAGACACAAGAATAAGAATAGCTTTAATCTCAATCTTAATTTTCTTGTTTGCCTATCAAAATGTGGATCGATACTTGCAGCAGATGGACGAACAGAGACAAAATAATTTAGAAACGGTTACTTTAATTGCTAGGGCTTATGGTTATGACGGAGAAGAGGAATCAGATCCTGTACTAGAGTTTATTGATAAGCAACCGTCAAAAAATTTCACCTATGATCAAGAAGCTAAAATTGATTTGGCTCATTATTTTCATGGGGTCTCCAAAGAACAAATTATTTTGAAACGTGGTGGGATTCTTATATCAATGTTAATAATTCCATATCTACTTTTTGAGTTTATAATAAGTAAATCGGGCTTTTTATTCTAATAGCTGTTTGAAAATATGAAAGAGTAGCAATAAGGAGGAGAAAAATGAAATATTTTTCAAATTTTAAGATTCGAGCTTTATTCTTTTTTATAATAATCAGTACACTTGCGTATTTACTAGTAAAACCGATATATGATTCTTATATTATTTATAAGGAGAACGATTATTCAACCGTGTCTGTGCTGTCTAAAATACATGGTTATGAGGGTGAAGATGATATTGATTCAAAATTAGATTATATGGAACAATTGCCAGAGAATAAATTAAATAATATAGAGAAAGGGATAGTTAGTCGAGCGCGTTATTATAGAACGGATCCTGAAGTGAAAATTGTACTTAAAAAGGGAGCTATTATTGTAATAAGCTTATTCACTTTTTATTTAGTCGTCGAATACGCTTTAACGCGAACTTATTCAATTTAAAAATTGAAAACCACTAAATGAGTATCGAGAACTAAATCTACCTCTATTTTTAATAGAGGTCGTTTTAATTTGTCTAGTGAAAGTATATGAGAACTTTCTTAGGGACTTTTCATTCAAATTTAAGAGATATTTGATTAAATAATAGTATACTTATAAGTGAGCGCGTTTTAGTATTTTTAATACGTAATCTTATTTTTAAAAGCATTCGAGAAAACGCTTACAAACACTCTGCGTTTCAGTCTCAAATAAAGATGTGTTTAAGGAGATAAAGATGATAAAATACGAAATTCCAGGTAATGGAGTGATCAAAATTTTTAATGTGATTATTGATTTTAACGGCACCATCGCTGAAGACGGGAAATTAATTGAAGGAGTGGAAGAACTTCTTTCGAGTCTTTCAGAAAATGTTAAAATTTTTATCGCCACTGCTGATACCTATGGAACTGTTAAACAACAGTGTCAAAAACTTCCAGTTGAACTGGCTACCTTTCCTTCGAGTAAAGCAGCTATCTCCAAGAAACTACTGCTTGAAGAATTAGATTCTAAAAGCTGTGCCTGTATAGGCAATGGCTATAACGATGGAGAAATGATGAGTGTAGCTGCTTTATCAATAGCTGTTATAGGAAATGAAGGGCTATCCACTGTTAGTATTCGTAATGCCGATATTATTGCACCTAATATTCATTCAGCGCTTAACATCTTGCTTAAGCCTGAGCGTATTAAAGCTACTTTACGTCATTAAGTTAAAGGAGTTAGAAAATGGATAAAAAACATTGGAGATATGCCTTTGAAAAGACATTGCCAATTGGTATCGTTTATCTCATGCTAGCCTTAGGTTTTGGTATTATGATGCAGGCTAAAGGCTTTGGTTGGATTTGGGCATTATGCTTGAGCTTTTTTGTCTACTCAGGGTCTATCCAGTTTTTAGCACCAGTCATTCTTTCTTCATCCACTGGCTTATTTGCTACAGTTATTTTAACCTTTATGGTTAATTTTCGCTTATTATTTTATGGTATTAGTCAGTTGGAAAGATACAAAAAGATAAAAGGTTGGCGCAAACTCTATTTAATTCATGGCCTTACGGATGAAACTTTTTCTTTGGTATGTACAGACCACTTACCTGAAGGAATTGAACGTGAGAAGTATTCCCTTTATGTCACAGTACTCAATCATATGTATTGGACTCTTGGTAGTGTAGCGGGTAGTTTAGTAGGGAATCTCTTACCTTTTTCAACGGAGGGCATTGATTTTGCTCTAACAGCATTGTTTTTTGTCGTCGTTCTCAATCAGTGGGAAGCTACCAATAATCACAAGCCTGCTCTTTTAGGGATGACTGTTGGGTTTATATTTTTCATAATATTTGGACCAGATAATTTTATGCTGCCGTCAATGCTTGTTGTCATTGCTTTTCTACTAATTGAAAATAGACTTAAAGGAGGCCAACCAGATTATGTCTAACCTTCATTCTATCATGTTGATTGTCGTTATGGTCATTGTGACAATCACTATTAGAGCTACTCCCTTTATTATTTTCAAAAGGAAAACTCCTATTTGGATTATTTATTTGGGGCAAGTTTTTCCTTATGCCATTATGACAATCTTATTGATTTATTCATTTAAAGATATTGCCTATACTTCTCAGCGAACGATAGCGGCTATAATATCTTGCTTTTTGGTATTCGTTTTACATAAATGGCGACATTCTACTGTCTTTTCCATTTTGGGAGGAACAGTTTTGTATATGGTATTGGTTCAAACTATTTTTCAATAAATTTTCATTATGCTTAAAAAGCCAGAGCAAATGCCTCTGGCTTTTTAATATATTTTAAAAACCGATCGAAGCAATCTAACACCTTACCGGCAAAGGCCATACCTGGATCACCATCCATAAGAATAGCAATATTGTCTAAATCCGATAATTGCTCGTAATTTCCTCCTGCTTTTATGTATTGATCAACATGAACAGCAATACATGTCTCACAGCGTTGATTAATAGCAACAGCAAGAATAATTAACTCTTTAGTAACTGCATCTGGAGCCGAGGGCTTTGCTAAGATGGCAGCAAGCTGATTATAATGTTGAAGGTATTCAGGATTAAGTTCTGTTAAAAATTGTGTATTGGCACCCACTTCTTCTAAACCTTTACGATAATCAGTCCTATAAAGATTCCTTCTGCAAAGTTATTCTCTATTAGTATAGCTTTTTTATATGAAAGTATGTTCAAAAAAATTATATATATAAATTTTTCATAAATGACGGTTATTTATTTAATAATCTAATTTAGTATTTAAAATTTTATCGAGTATACTAAGTTTATAAATAAACAAAAAGGAGATTAATCACATGTCAAAAGCTTATGATATCGTTCTACGTGGTACTGGTATGGGTGAAGGTGAAAAACCTCTAACAGAAAATTTGATGAAAGGTTTTTTAAATACGCTAGCTAACACTGATAAAGCGCCAAAGCATATCCTTTTATATGGTGAAGCTGTTAAGTTAGCTTGCAAGGGCTCAGACTCAATTGAAGATTTGAAAGCAATGGAAGATAAAGGAACCAAAGTTCTTTCATGCGGTATTTGCACTGAGTACTATGAAGTAGAAAAGTATATTATGGTTGGTCAAATTACAACAATGCGTGAAGTTGTTGATATTTTAACTGAAAGTGAATTAGTAATTGAACCTTAAAAAAGAATGTGAGGTAAAATAATGGAAACGACCTTTAAGCCGTTTACAACGACATTAATTGGATCGATGCCACGGTCGCCTCAATTACTCGCTGCCAAGGAAGCTTGTCAACATTTTGGTGAGTGTGATAAATACAATCAGCTGGTTCATGACGAAACTAAAGAGGTCATGGACCTCTTTAAGCGTGCGGGCATTGATGTAGTTGTAAGTGGAGAAATTTCAAGAGATAATTTTATGTCTTATGTTGCTGAAAAAGTTGAAGGTATCGAACTTTTTTCTACAGAGGAAATTAATGACTTGCTTGGAAATAATGAGGATTATGTGCAATCCTTAGAAGAGATGGATGCTTCAGATAACTCAATGAATAGTCCAGTCTGTGTCGGTAAGCTCGATTTGGAAGCCGATTTATGTACTCAAGAGCAGGAGTTAATTAAAAGCTTAACTAATAAACCTTATAAAATCACTCTTCCTAGTCCATACCTTTTAACCCGATCAATGTGGGTAGAAGGAGTAAGTGATCAAGCTTATGCGAGTAGACGTCAATTGGGTAAAGATGTTGTTGAATTATTGAAAAACACCATTCATCGTTTATATGATAATGGGGCGCGCGTCATCCAAATTGATGAACCGATTCTTTCAGAGGTAGTTTTTCAAAGAGCCCAAGGGGATACCTCCTTCTACTGAGGAACCTTATCTGCAAAGGTCAAGGTTGACCAAGAATTAATGTTTGCTCAGTCTCTTATTCAACCTGTTCTAGATGAAATAAATAGTTTGGAAGGTTGCTTATCAGCTGTCCATGTTTGTCGAGGAAATTGGACAAAAGATGAGAGTGTATTATTAGAGGGAGCGTACGATAAATTAGGTAGCTTCTTTAATAAATTAACTGTCGATATGTTGGCTCTTGAGTTTTCAACCCCAAGAGCTGGTGAAATATCCAAGTTATTTTATAATAACTTTTTAGATGAGAAAATTATACTAGGCTTAGGTGTCATTAATCCGCGATCAGATGAGGTTGAATCAGTTGAAAAAATTATGGCTCTAGCTGAAGAAGCGTTAGAGTTCTTGCCACCAGAGAGAATTTGGCTGAATCCGGATTGTGGCTTTGCAACATTTGCCAATCGTCCGTTAAATCCTGAAGAAATAATCGAAGCCAAATTAACAAATATGTCTAAAGCCGCTCAACAATTACGTCAGAATCACTGTCAATAATTCTTTTTGCAACTAGCATAGGCTAGTTGCTTTTTTGTCTAGCTTTATAAATAAAATTTATATGAAATATTGAAACAAAGGTAAAGTTTTTCTATAATGTAAACATTAATCAGGAAACGCTTACTTAAAGCAACTTTAAAATTTTGTTCGTTAACTAATATATTTTTAAGGGGGGAGTCTATGAATTACACTATAACCTTTAATCCAGCCCTCGATTATTTTATAGAGACCAGGGACTTCAAGGAAGGAGCATTAAATCGTATAGATTCAGAAACCTATCTTATTGGAGGTAAGGGTTTAAATGTCTCACTATTATTGTCAGAGTTTGGAATAGCTTCTTGCGCCTTGGGATTTATGGGTGGGTTCACTGGGAATTATTTAACCAATTTATTAAAAAAACATTCGATTGCACATGATTTTATTGAAGTGAATGGTCAAACACGTATCAATGTGAAGCTGAAAAGTAAGAAAGAAACAGAACTAAATGCCAAAGGTCCTAAAATATTGAGACCTCAATATGAGGCGTTCTTTAGTCAATTAAAGCAAAAATTAAAAAAAGGTGATACCGTATTTTTATCAGGGAATTTAGCTCCAGGTATGGAAGCGAAAGATTACGAAAGGATAGGCGAACTGTGCCAAAAAACCCAGGTCAATTTCATATTAGATTCAAACCGGGAATTAGTAACATCATGCTTAACCTATCGTCCCTTTTTAATTAAACCCAATCAACAAGAATTGGCTGATATTTTCAATTCAGTTATTCACACGGACAAGGATGTCATAAAATATGCCAAACGTTTACAGCAACAAGGTGCTCAAAATGTATTAGTATCCCTAGGGGCTGACGGAGCTATATTGTTAACTAGCGATAGTAAAATTTATCGATCCAAGTCAGCTCCAGGAAAATTGGTTAATTCTGTGGGAGCAGGCGATTCGATGTTAGCAGGCTTTATGGCTGAATACCAATCTTCAAAGTCGTTTAAGAATGCCTTAAAGGTGGGAACGGCTGCTGGTGCGGCAACAGCTTTTTCTTTAGGTATAGCTGAGCGAAAGTTAATGGACTCTTTAGTGGATAAAATCAAAATACAAGAACTTTAGGAGGAAAAGTTATGCAGCTGTCAGAATTATTAAATATTGAAGTGATGGATCTTGATCTAATTGTTCGTAATAAATCAGAGGCTTTAAAGAGTCTTGTTAATAATTTCGATCAAGTCGGAGGAGTAACGGATCCAAAAGAATTATTTCAATCGCTACAAGCAAGAGAGCAACTCTCAACCACTGGAGTTGGTAACGGTGTGGCCATGCCGCATGCTCAATCATCAACGGTAAAAACGCCAATTATTATTTTTGCGCGTTCTCAAGCAGGCATTAATTGGCAAGCTTTAGATGAAAAAGATGTTCACTTAATTTTTATGATTTTAATGCCAAAAAACTCATCAAATGAGCATCTGAAGGCAATTGCTTCCTTGTCAAAAAAATTGATGGAAGAAGGAATGATTGATCAACTGATGTCTGTTAAGAATGCTCATGAAGTGGTTGATTTATTTTCTGAAGAAGCAGATTTAAAAGAAACAGCTCAAGCTAAAAGTGAAAAAAATATAATTTCTGAATCATCAGATACTTATATTTTAGCAGTTACCGCTTGTCCAACAGGGATAGCACACACCTTTATGGCTGAAGAAAAGTTAAAAGAAGCAGCTAAAAAAGCTGGGATCAGTATTAAAGTGGAAACAAACGGGCAAGCCGGTATCGGTAACAAACTTAATCAAGGGGATATTAAAAAGGCCGATGCAATTATCGTAGCAGCAGATAAACAGGTTGAAATGAATCGATTTGATGGCAAGCCGGTTATCATTACTAAAGTTTCAGATGGAATTAATAAGGCCGATGAATTAATAAATAGGGCCGTTCGTCTCGACGCTCCTATCTTTCACGCTAAGGGAGAAAAGGTAAATGAGATAGAAGATTCTGGTGAGAAAGAATCAATCGGTCGTCAATTCTACAAACATTTAATGAATGGCGTTTCTCATATGCTTCCATTCGTTGTGGCCGGTGGGATTTTGATTGCACTTTCTTTCTTCTGGGGTATAAATTCTGCTGACCCAAGCAGTTCAGACTATAATGTATTTGCTCAAATACTAAAAACAATTGGTGGAATGTCTTTTGCCATGATGCTACCAATTTTATCTGGATTTATCGGTCAATCAATTGCAGATCGTCCAGGACTAATAGTTGGAATAATGGGTGGGATTTTTGCTAATCCTGGTGTTTTAGCTGCTTATGCACCACAAGGCATTTTTGAAAATCTAGTACCCTCCGGTTTTCTTGGCGCTCTGATAGCGGGTTTCTTAGCAGGCGCTATTATAAGAGGACTGCAAATTGCCTTCAAGTGGATGCCTAAAACCCTTGAGGGTATGAAGGCAATCTTCATATTCCCAGTTCTGGGTATTCTAATGATAGGTCTGCTAATGCTATTTGTAGTGAATGGTCCGATGGGTGCGGTGATGACGGGATTAATGAATGCGATTGAATCAATTCCAAGAGAATGGGGCATTGTATTAGGATTTGCAGTAGCAGCTATGATGTCCATTGATATGGGAGGCCCCATTAATAAGGCTGCTTATGTTACAGGAACAGCTCTAGTCACTCAAGCTCAAGGGGCGGGTTCAGATGTTATGGCGGCAGTAATGGTTGGTGGAATGGTTCCGCCTATGGCTATTGCCTTAGCCGCTACGATTAAACCAAAAGTGTGGTCAAAACAAGAAAGATCTTCGGCCTATGTGAATTATGCCATGGGAGCTAGCTTTATTACCGAGGGAGCAATACCTTTTGCAGCGGCTGACCCTTTACGCGTTATTCCTTGTCTAGCCTTAGGTGCAGGTTTAGCCGGTGCACTTTCAATGGCTTTTGAATGTGTTAGCTTAGTTCCTCATGGAGGTGTTTTTGCGATAGCAGCAGGTGGGGTAAGCAACCCAATCATGTATATTCTATCTTGGTTAATAGGTAGTATAGTATCAGCCTTTTTACTAAACTACACCCGTCAATTAAAGAAGGGGTAATAACCCAATAGGTATATTATTGACTAAATTTTGATAAATTATATAATTATAGTTATTAGTTTATTGCTTTGTGAGAATATATAGATAGTAAAGTTTGATTAATCGCTAACCATCGCTAATCTTAGTTGAGATTATTAGAAGATGAAGCGCTTTTCAAATCAAATTCTAATCAAACTAATATGGAAATTGTTTGGAAGATTGTTTAATATTAAGGACAGGAGTGAGAAAACGATAACATTTTCTACACCCTCTTAGGAATGATTAGAAAGAATCAACCGTTCTAGTTTTGCTCTTTCTATTTCATACTAAAACAAAGTAAACTGACTTACAATCGCTGCAAGACTTAAACTTTAAAATCAAATGGCTTGACAGCGTTTTCACTAATTGGTAAAATGTAAGCAATTACAGTTTTTGAAAGTGAGGGAAGTATACTCAGAAAAACTTTATTGTTTGTCGCTTTGTACATTTTTAAGGAGGAAAATTAATGAAGAAATCGTTAAGAAAAGTAGTTGTTTCTTTTGTAACTGCTTTGACGCTCGGTTCCGCAGTAGTTCCGATGTTAGCTTCAGCGCAATCAGATGTAGTTGGGGACTTGGTTCCAGAATATAAAACGACTTATCTAACTGACCCTACTACTTTAGACTATACATTCTCAATGCGTGATATTAACACGAACCACGGAACAAACTTTATTGAAAGTTTATATGAAAATGATCGATATGGAAACTACATTCCTGCAGCTGCTGAATCCCATGAAGTTTCTGAGGATGGTTTAGTCTATACTTATAAAATCCGTCCAGGAGTTATGTGGGTAGATAACAACGGTAACGAAGTGGCTGAAACAACTGCTCATGACTTCGTAACTGGTTTAAAACACGCTGTAGAGGTTCAGTCAGAAATGTTACCAATTGTTCAATACTCAATCAAAGGCTTGAATGATTATATCAACGGTAAGATTACTGACTTTGAAGAAGTCGGAGTTAAAGCGGTTGATGATTATACCCTTGAGTATACACTTGAAAGACCAGAGCCATATTTCAACTCAAAAACAACTTATGGTATTTTATATCCAATCAATCAAGAATTTTTAGATTCTGTTGGAGAAGATTTTGGTTCATTAGACCCTGCTTCAATTCTTTATAACGGACCATTCGTTTTAGCTAACTTAACTGCAAAATCCCAAATCGAATATGTTAAGAATGAATCTTATTGGGATTTAGAAAACGTATTTATTGATTCAGTACAGTATACCTATAATGATAACTCCGACCCAGAAGTGTTCTATCGACTCTATAAGGATGGGGCAACATCAGCATTTGGTGTAAATCCTACGCTTCCAATTTATGAAGATGTACAAAAAGAATTTGGTGAGTATATCACTCAAGCTCAACGTCCAGGTTCATCATTCTTACTACAATTTAACTTAAACCGTATTAAGCATGAAGCGACCGGCAAAGAAAATGACAAGCAACATGAAGATACACATGCGGCTGTTTTAAATAAAGCTTTCCGTCAAGCTATCATGTTTGGTTTTGATAAGCATACCTATATGACTCAAGATTTTGGTGAAGAGTTTGCTGATACAGATATCCGTAACACATTAGTTGCTCCGAACTTTGCTATGGTAAATGGCGAGTCATTTGGTGAAGCTGTTGAACGCCACTTAGAAGAAATGAACCCTGAATTATATGAAGGTATTAATTTAGAAGATGGTCAGGATGCTTTCTATAACCCTGAAAAAGCTGCTAAACTTATTGAACAAGCTAAATCAGAATTAGAAGGTGTAGAGTGGCCTATTCAATTAGATTTACCAGTTCTTGAATCTATTCCAAGATCAGTGAACTTAGCTAAATCTATGAAAGCTTCTATTGAAGATTCCTTAGGTGCTGAAAATGTTATAATTAACCCTGTGTTACTCAATCAAGATACATATCTTGCTTCAACATTTAATGCTACTGTTGCTGCAGAAGTAGATTATGATATTACTAATGAATCTGGATGGATTCCTGACTACTTAGACCCATCTACTTTCTTAGATATCTATTTACCAACAAACGGTACATTCTTAGTGCCAATTGGATTTGATCCACTCCTTAAAGAAGGACAAGAAGATCCATATGCAGAAGCACGTGAAGCTTCAGGGTTGTTCGAATATGCCGAATTAGTCAATGCGGCAGCAGCAATTACTGATGATTTAGATGCTCGTTATGATGCGTATGCAAAAGCGCAAGCTTGGTTAACTGATGCAGCGATTGCCTTGCCAATCCGTGCCGGAGGATCTCAGTTACGTGTTACTAACATAGTTCCATTCTCAGTACCATATGCATTTGCCGGTACTGGATCTCAACGTTTCAAATTCATGAAAGTTCAATCTGAACCAGTATCTAAAGAACAATGGCAGGCAGCTTATGATGATTGGTCAGCAAACAAACTTGATGCATCCAGTCTTTCAAGCAGCTCTACTAAAGAAGAAAGTGACGAGTCAGCTTCTGAATCTGCAGAAGGCGAAGAGGCTGTAGAAGGTGAAGAATCTGAAGAAGAGATGATGGATGAATCAGCTGAAGAAACTGAAGAAGAAATGATGGACGAATCAGCTGAAGAAACTGAAGAAGCGGCTGAATAGTCAAAAGAAAATGTAATCTTAGATGAAAAAGGCTGAGAAATTAGCCTTTTTCATTTATTATAGGAGGATTCAAATGAAAAAATATATATTCAAACGAATTCTTCGGTCACTTTTTTCGATCTTTATGGTTACTACCTTAGTGTATTTAGCCATTTTTTCATTGGTGCCGAGAAATTCAATCTTCAAGGATGACCCTGCGATTAGTAAATTAAAATCACAACCTGACCAACTTCTAGAATATCAAAATAGTGCTTTTGACCGAATGGGCTACCTTCATTATTTAAATCAAAGAGACTTTCAAGAGGAAGTTCAGAAAGATTATCCTGAATTTACCAATGTTGAAAGTCCAGAGAATCAAGCAATTATAGAAAAGTGGAGTAAAGATAATAAAGAGTGGGAAATAGGGCAACTTCCAATTAGTGGAGGTTACTTTGCCACTGATGACATCTCTATTGGTGCCAGAGTTTTTAATTTTTATAAAAACCTAATTCAAGTCGATCATCCTTGGCGAGTTAAAGATCCAGAAAATCCAGATCTAAAACGTGGATATCAAATTACCCATGATAAGACAGTCGGTTGGGCACTAACTGGCTCAGGAACTAAATACTATTATCAAATTTATTTCAATAAAAAATTCCCATTCATTCATCAAAATATTTTCAAATTAAATTTAGGAGTTTCATACCCAACATTTGCGGGTAAGCCAGTTATAGATGTGATTACAAATAAACAAGGACGTCCTGTAACGGAAGAAATTATTATGCCAGATGGGAAATCTTTTAAATCAGCTATTAACCCCTATACACGTTATTATAAACCAACATCTGAACTCTCATTAACTGAGAAGAGAATGTTTGAAGGGTCAAATTATGCGGGCGCAGAATCTAATAATGAAGATCCGTCTATGATGATGATTTCCTTTAGGAACGGTGTAACGGCAATATTTTTAATGTATTTGATTGGAATACCAATGGCTATGTTGATGGCTCGATATAAAGGACAATGGGTTGATAAATTAGGAACAGCCTTTATCACACTTTTAATCTCAGTACCTTCAGTTGCTTTCATTTTCTTTGGTCGTTTTGTGGGGAATAAGTTCTTTGGTTTACCAGACCTATTTCCAATCTTAGGACCAGAGAATATCAAATCCTATATAATGCCAATTGTCGTTTTAGCTTTGTTGTCACTTTCTGGTACTGTAATGTGGATTCGACGTTATATGGTTGATCAACAATCATCTGACTATGTAAAATTTGCTAGATCTAAAGGTTTGAGCGAATCAGAAATCTCGCGTAAGCATATCTTTAAAAATGCGATAATCCCAATTGTTAATGGAATCCCAGGAGCAATAATCTTTTCGATTGCTGGAGCCACAATTACTGAGCAAGTATTCGCTATTCCTGGAATGGGTAAAATGCTGCCAGATGCAATTCTTTCTCACAATAACCCAATTGCTGTTGGCTTAATTTTCATATTCTCAGTATTAGGGGTCTTATCAATCTTATTAGGTGATATCGCCATGACTCTTGTGGATCCTCGTATCCGCCTAGAAGTGAAGGAGGATAAATAATGGAAGTACAACCAAAAATTAATGATGCTTCGTTTCGTTTTGTAGAAACCAATGATGTTGAAGCAGAAAAAATTGATTCGCCAAAATACTCTTATTGGCAATCGGTTTGGAGAACTTTTGGGAGAAATAAAGTAGCTATCTTCTTTCTTATTTTGATGTTGGTCATTATTTTGATGTCATTTATTCAACCAATGTTCTCTGGATATGACCCGATGAATGCAGAAAAAATAAATGATTTATCTGCACGCTATATTGAACCAAATAGTGAACATTGGTTTGGGACAGATGCAAACGGACAATCGCTTTTTGATGCTACTTGGTCTGGAGCGAAAACGTCTATTTCAATTACTGTTTTAGCAACTCTAATTACCACTGTTATCGGTGTAATTGTAGGTGCTTTCTGGGGAATGTCGCAAAAGATTGACGTTTTCATGCTTGAAGTCTACAATATATTCGGTAATATTCCTACATTATTAATCATTATGGTATTAGCTTATTCTTTAGGTAATGGATTTTGGAATTTACTTTTTGCAATGACCCTCACTTCATGGATTTTTACGGCATACTTTATTCGTGTACAAGTAATGATTATGCGAGATCGGGAATATAACCTAGCGTCTAGGACTTTAGGGACTCCAGCTAATCGTATGATATTTAAGAATATCTTACCTTACTTGACATCCATTATAACTACAGATGTTTCCAGAATATTGCCTGGTTTTATAGCGACAGAAACTTTCCTATCCTTTATTGGGGTTGGATTGTCTGCCGACATTGTTTCGTTAGGTGGTTTAATTCAAAAATATTCCACAAATATCGCTTCTAAGCCCTACTTGTTCTGGATACCTGTGTCTGTTCTTGCCTTGATTTCAGTTTCTCTTTACATTGTGGGTCAAGCATTAGCTGATGCAACTGATCCTAAGAATCATATATAGGAGGACATTGAAATGACAGAGAAGAAAAAGATATTAGAAATTAGAGATCTGGTTGTTAAATTTGCAGTGCGTGATGCGCAGTTAACAGCTATTCGTGGTATCGATTTAGATCTTTATGAGGGAGAAGTTTTGGCGTTAGTAGGGGAATCTGGGTCAGGTAAATCTGTTCTCACGAAAACTTTTACAGGAATGCTTGAAAAAAATGGTAGTATTCCAGAAGGGAAAATAATATATAAAGGTGAAGAGCTACAAAACTTTAATTCCCCAAAACAATGGTTAAAATATCGTGGTAAAGAAATGGCAACAATTTTCCAAGATCCAATGACATCCTTAAACCCAGTCTTAACTATCGGAACACAAATAACCGAAGTGATCACCAAACATCGTGGGGCTTCACAGTCCGAAGCTAAACAAATTGCTATCGACTTGATGGAACGGGTTGGTATTCGTAATGCTGAAAAACGCTTTGACGATTATCCATTTGAATATTCAGGTGGAATGCGTCAACGTATTGTCATTGCAATTGCATTGGCATGTCGTCCTAAAGTATTGATTTGTGATGAACCAACGACTGCTTTAGATGTTACTATTCAAGCTCAAATTCTAAGATTACTAAAAGATTTACAAAAAGAATATGAATTTACAACTATCTTCATTACTCATGACTTGGGTGTAGTGGCTCAAATTGCTGACCGTGTTGCAGTAATGTATGCGGGACAAGTCATTGAAACAGGAACAGTAGAAGATATCTTCTATGACCCAAGACATCCTTACACATGGGCACTTTTATCATCATTACCACAATTATCAAATCCGGAAGAAGATCTATTCTCAATTGCAGGTACACCACCTTCTCTTTATACAAAAATTGAAGGAGATGCTTTTGCTCCACGTAGTCCTTATGCAATGCAAATTGACTATGAAGCTGAACCACCTATGTTTAAAGTTTCAGACACTCACTACGCTAAAACATGGTTACTAGATCCTCGAGCACCGGAAGCTGAAAAACCATCTGTTATTCATAACCTTCATGAAAAATTGAAGAAAGTTCATGGTGCAGATGCAGCTCTTAGAGAGGAGTTAGCAAATGGAGAAAAATAGAGAAAAATTAGTTGAGGTAAACGACCTTGAAATCACTTTTGGTGAAGGCAAAGACAAGTTCGTTGCTGTTAAAGATGCCACTTTCCATGTATTTAAAGGAGAAACCTTATCATTAGTAGGTGAGTCTGGATCTGGTAAAACAACTATTGGTCGTGCAATTAATGGTATTAATAAAACTTCAGGAGGAGAAATTCTCTTTAAAGGTAAAAGAATTAATACTAAATTATCTGAAAAAGACCGCAAGGAATTAATTGGTGACATTCAAATGGTCTTTCAAGATCCCTCTGCCTCTTTGAATGACCGTGCAACAGTAGAGTATATTATCTCAGAAGGCCTTTATAACTTTAATTTATTTAAAGATGAAGAAGATCGCTTGCAAAAAGTTGAGAATATGCTTAAAGAAGTTGGACTTTTATCTGAGCATATGTATCGTTATCCTCATGAGTTCTCAGGTGGACAACGTCAACGTATTGGGATTGCTCGAGCCCTTATTATGGAACCAGAACTTGTTATTGCAGATGAGCCGATCTCATCTTTAGATGTTTCTGTTCGGGCGCAAGTTCTTAACTTACTCCGTAAATTCCAACGTGAAAATGGCTTAACTTATATTTTTATTGCTCATGACTTATCAGTCGTACGTTATATTTCTGATAGAATAGCAGTAATTCGTAATGGTCGTATTCTTGAAGTTGCGGAAACTGAAGAATTATTCCGTAATCCAATTCATCCTTATACACAAGCTTTACTTTCTGCTGTACCTATTCCAGACCCAGAGCTTGCTCGTAAAGTTAAATTGAAAGTTTATGATCCTGAAATGCATGATTATTCAACTGATATACCAAAAGTACGTGAAGTACTCCCAGAACACTACATTTATTGTAATGAAGCTGAATTGGCTAAATATCAGGAAATGTATCATTAAGAGTTTAAGTCGAGGTTTTAATCTCGGCTTTTCTTTTATTATAAGTTAGTGTAAAATTAATATATCATTTAGAAATGAGGTAGAAAAATGTTACCACAAACAGGCGAAATGGCTACTTGGTTTTTGATTGTGATCGCAGCGATTGCTTTAATCGGTGGTATTGCAATGGTATACAAAGGCAATAAAAATAAGCGTTAAGCTTATTTTCAGACATCCTGCATCCCTTAGGTAGTTTAGGGGTGTATTTTTAAGCAGATTTCTTGAGTGAAAAGGCTTTATCTGTTAATATTTATGTATTAAGAAGGTCTTTAAAATGAATTCTTCTTAAAAAAGATTTAAGGAGTGGAAAAAATATGACCAAATTAAAAACAGTTATCGGTATGGTAGCAGGTCTTGCAGGTGCCTATGCGGTAGTTAATTATCTATACCCTGAAAAAACAGAGGAGTATCGTAAGAAATTATCAGAATCGAGTGTGGAAGCGCGCGATCAATTGGCTTCTTATAAAGAGCTTGCTCTTAAAAAGGGTCAAGAGTTATCTGATGTTGCTGCTTTAGCAAGTGAAGATGCTAAAGTATCTTTTTCAGAAACGGCAGAAGAATTAAAATTTTCTCTAACAAACTTGAAAAATCAATTATTTAGTTCAATTGAAGAAACGCAGCATTCTCTTGCTAATCAAAATGATGATTCTGATTTTAAAGAAGTTTTAGCTCATTCAGCTAATGAATTAAAAGAAGAAATTGGACAATCATTTGAAGAAATTCTTGAAAGTTTCGCCAATTTAAAACATGAGATTGAAGACACTACCGATATCGCAATTGAGTTATCAAAAGAAGTTACTGGTGAGTAATTTTATATAAATTGGCTTTATGTCAAATAGGGTTGATGCTATCCAAGGAGATTAAGCAACTAATGGTGGCTCTTTGTCAAATAGGGTTGATGAGTAGGTGAGGTAACCGACTGGTTACTTC